>NZ_JBFWJQ010000017.1:0-34924 GCF_050253115.1 Syntrophotalea sp. | reverse complement strand
TGCCGAGGGTCAGGTCGATACCGGCCTGGATGGTGGGGCGGGAGTCGCTGAGATTGAAACCACGCCACATGTACTTGTCCCAGATGCCTGCGTAGACATCGCCTTCAACCTCGATCTTGGCCTGGGCGGTGGTGGTCAGCCCGGCGCACAGCACGAACATTGCGAGAAACAACACGCTCCATCTTTTCATGTTTTTTACCTCCATGTTCAGCATGAAAGGTTGCCGACTGCCCGGGCACCTTCCCGGTAGCCGCGCAACCGTCTGGAAACAGGGTCCCCTCCCTTTTGCCGACAGGTAGTCGGCGCTATCGTCAAAACATGAAATGGAAACCGCCGGGGTCTGGACGATGCCATGTCCTCCCCTGCGATTTTTGGTGTGCGCCGTCGGGAACATGTCAGGCGCAAACACCGACCTCCCCCGAACGGCGGGGGCTGGCCGGCAGTTTCTCTACAGTTCAAAAAGTAACACAGAGTCGCTGTCTTGCAAGGATGGTGTGCCGGTAACAGGTGGAAAAAACGGGAAATAATGCAAAAACCGGGCTGGTGGAAGGCGTCAGGTTGGTTGTTGAAGATATATTTCCCGGGTCTGCATGGGTTTTCCGGGGCAGGTCAGATAAAGAGCCAGCAGCACCGTGCGGCGCAAGGGGCGGCCGGGCAGGCAGCGGAAGACGCAGGCCAGGTGCTGCAGCTTGATCCCCTGTCCTCTGATGGCTTCGGATTGCAGGCGAACCTGTTCCTTTACCTGTTCCTGCTCTTCGCTGGTCAGGTCCAGATCCAGAAAAGCTGGAGCCTGGGCGGGCGCAACCCGCTCGACGCGCAAAAAGTCCCGGGCCAAAGCTTCCCGCGGTTCGGTGCCTGCGGTGGCCCCGGCGCCGCTTTGCAGAAACTCCCAGCAGGCCTCGAACAGACCCCGCTGGGACAGGGGATGGCGGAACAGATTGCGTCGTCGCCAGAAGGCCTCCAGTGCGCCCAGCCCGGCGGAAAGGCTGCCGTAAAGCACGGCAAGCTGCTCCAGGAACAGCTGCAGCCGCCCGGCGTTCCAGGTCAGATCGAGCAGCCGGCTGATGCCCCGCAGCCGCTCCAGTTCCTCGAAGGACAGCTGGGGCGTGCCCAGCACGGTGTAGGGTGGGTGCGGATCGAAACGCAAACCCAGGGCCCGGGCGTCCCGGCGCAGGGGTGCGCCGGGCAGCAGCTTGACCGGTTCAAGCTGCAGGTGATGGGGGCGCAATGCCATGATGCGGTCGACGGATTGCAGAAAGGAGGCGCTGCCTTCTTCCGGAAGGCCGGCGATCAGGTCAAGGTGCAGATGGATGTTGCCGGCGCGGCGCAGCCTGCGGACGTTGGTTTCCAGCCGCTCCAGCGAGGTTTCACGGCGGATGGCGGCCAGGGTTCGCGGCAGGGTCGATTGTACCCCGATCTCGAATTGAAAGGTGTCGGCGGGAACCTGTTCCAGCAGGGTCAGCGTCGCTTCGTCCAGCAGGTGCGCGCCGATTTCGAAATGGAACCGGCTGCCACGGTTGTTTTCCAAAATGAAGCGGAAGATCTCGCGGGCCCTTTTGATATCGTAATTGAAGGTGCGGTCGACCAGCTTGATGCAGGGGACGTTGCGTTCCATCAGCCATTGCAGGTCGGCACGGATGCGGGGCATCGAATAGGAGCGTACCCGCTCGTCGAGGGCGCTCATGCAAAAAGCACAGCGGTAAGGGCAGCCGCGGCTGGTTTCGAGATAGACCAGACCCCGCGACAGATCGACCAGCCCCAGGGGGTAGGGCGAAGGGATGGCGTCCAGATTATCGAGCAGCGGCCCGTCCGGTCCTGTCTGAACATTCGCGCCGTCGCGCCAGTTCAGACGCGCAATTCCTTCCGGAGAGGCGTTGTGCTGCCAGGCGTCGAGCAGGGCCCGCAGCGGCAGCTCGCCCTCGCCGCGTACCACGGCGCTGATGCCGGGATGGCGCGTAAACAGCTCCGGTCCGTCGAAAGAGACCTCGGGGCCGCCGAGCACCACCCGCAGCCCGGGGCGTGCCGTAACCAGGGCGTCGGCCATTTCCAGGGTGGCGGTGCGGTTCCAGAGATATACGGAAAAGGCCACCACGTTCGGCTGTTCCGCCAGCAGCGCGGCCAGCACCGTTTCCTTGGGCTCGTGCACCGTGTATTCACGGATCAGCAGGGTCCGCTGTGCATGGCGGCAATAGGCGGCCAGCAGCGGCAGGGCCAGGCTGGCATGGATGAATTTGCTGTGAAGAGTGGTCAGGACAATGCGCATGGCGGCCAGCATAGCCGAGGATCATGGCCGAGAAAAGGGGAAAATCGATGTACGACGGGCCGGGATTGTGCCGGCACGCTATTCCCTCGCGCAATTGCCTGTGCTATGCTGTGCGGTCTAAGTGGTTATCGTATCGAAAAAAAGAGGATTCTGCCGCATGAAAAGCAACAAGACCATCCTTGCCGTGGTGGCCGACGCCAACGGCGAAGTATTTGAATATCCCGATCTGCTTATGGCCGGTATGAACGGCGGAAACACCCGGCTGCCCCGCCCCGGGGAGCTTGTTCCGCTGCCTGCCGGCAGCCGCCTTTTTACGATTCCCGGTACCCCGCCGGTCGGATGCGACGGGCGCAACGGGCGCGCCGTCACTCTGCGCAAACTGCCGCGTCATTACGGCGGTGGCAAAGCTCAGGCGGTATCGGCCTTTCTGACCCCGGGCTATACCCGCACCCTGCTGCCGGCCGCCGCCTATGGCGACAAGCAGGTGCAGTTGCCCCTGTGGTCCTACACGGCTGTCGGCTGGTGTGTCGAGGAACAGCGGTTCTACGCCGCCGCGGTGCGGGTTGACCGCAATACCCAGTGGGAGCCGGAGCATTTCGACGATCGCAAGCTCGATCCGCTGGTCCAAAAAATGCTGCGCGCCCATCCCGAAAACCGCCTGCTCGAACAACTGGCCCGCTGTGCTCTGGATTATCACTGCTTCGCTGCCAAGAACCTGTTTTTCCGGCGCTGGGAGGCGCCATTGCCGACCTCGCCGGTGTGCAACGCCCGCTGCCTGGGGTGCATTTCCCTGCAGGAAGCCGATTGCTGCCCCTCCAGCCAGGAACGCATCACCTTCGTGCCGACGGTTGAAGAACTTTGCCAAATAGCCGTGCCGCATCTGGAACAGGCGGAAAATGCCATCGTTTCTTTCGGCCAGGGCTGCGAGGGCGATCCTATTCTGCAGGCGGATACCATCTGCGAGGCGGTGCGCGAGATGCGGCGGCGCACCGCGCGCGGCACCATCCATTTCAACTCCAACGCTTCCGACCCCGATGCCGTCGAACGACTGGCGGACGCCGGCATCGACTCCATCCGGGTGTCGATGAATTCGGTGCAGGAACATTTTTACACGGCCTATCACCGCCCCTGTGGTTATTCCCTCGCCCAGGTTTGCGAATCATTGCGGAGGGCCAAAAGTCATGGCCTGTTCACCATGATCAACTATCTGGTTTTCCCCGGTCTTAACGATCTCTCCGAGGAGGTCGCGGCTCTCGGGGATCTGGTGGAGGACGCCGGCGTCGATCTGATCCAGATGCGCAACCTGAGCATCGACCCGGACTTTTATTGCCGGGCCATGGGGCTGGCGGGAGAGGGCCTGGGAATGGTTGAGATGCTGCGTCTTCTCAAACAGCGCATTCCGCGTTTGCAATACGGCTATTTCAATCGCACGCGGGAGCAGTTCTTTCCCGAAGGATATGAGACCGACTGGCCGCTGCCGGCCTGATTGCGGCGACAGGAGAATGTGAACGGCGAATCATGCACCCGCTGCGTCCCAAATCGTTTCTATCTCTGGTATTGATCGGTTTCGCCATGGTGGCCCTGCCCTTTAACCTGGCCATGATCAATGCCGAATTTTTTCTGGATCGCCTGGCGCGACGCGGATCGCAGGCCGTATACCGTTCGGTGTCGGTGGTGCAGGAGAGCCGCAATCTGGTTGAACAGTTGCTGGCCCTGGAACGGCGTGTGCGCCAGTATCAGGTGTTGCGTGCCGCCGAGCTGCTGGCCGGCATCGAGGAAAAGCACAAGGAATTTGCGGTTTCCATCGAGAACCTCAGGGCGCTGCCGTTGCAGCCCGATCAACAGCAGCGCCTGCGGCAACTGGCAGACGCTGAACGGCAGCTGTATCTCGCGTTGCAGGGAAACGGTCAGGCTCTCACTCGCGATCAGGCCTTTCTGGAGGGGTTTGACGAACTCAATCGTCTGGCCCGGGGTCTGCACGATGAAAGTCAGCAGCTGGTTGTCCGTGAAGTCGACGCGCTGCGGTCCTCGACCACCCGTGCACGGCGCATGCTGCTTTGGCTGGCCGTATTGCTGGTACCGGTTACCGGGCTGTTCACGGCTTTTTTTGCGCGGCGCATTACCGGTCCCATCCGCCAGATAAACCGGGGCATTTCCCGTCTCGGCGAGGGCGATTTTGCCTCGCCCGTCGAAGTCGGCGGACCGGACGACCTGCGGTTTCTGGGCACCCGTCTGGATTGGCTGCGGCAGCGCCTCGACGCGGTGGAAAAAGATAAGAGAAAATTTATTTCCCATGTTTCCCACGAACTGAAAACGCCGTTGGCTTCGATTCGCGAAGGGACGGAATTGCTGGCCGAAGAAGAGGTCGGCCCTCTCAACGACCAGCAACGGGAGATTGCCTTGATTCTGCGGAAAAACGGTCGCCAGCTGCACAAGCTGATCGACGATCTGCTTGGTTTCAGCCGCATGCAGGCCAGGATATCGCCGTTTCGTGGCGGCGCCGTCCCAATGGTGCCGCTTATCAAAGGCATTGCCGCATCCCAGAGGCCGGCGATACTCAAGAAAAATCTCGATCTGAAACTGGATATGGAGGATTTGACGCTGTTCGGGGATCGGGAACGCCTGCGCAACCTGGTGGATAATCTGTTGACCAATGCCGTCAAGTATACTCCCGTCGACGGGGTTGTCCGGATCATGCTCCGCAGGGAAGGTGACAAGGCCTTGCTGGAGGTGTCCGATTCGGGGCCGGGCATTCCCGCGGAGGAGCGGAAGAACATTTTCAAGCCGTTTTACCAGGGGAGCTCCCCCGTGCTCGGGCCTGTTCAGGGTACCGGTATTGGCCTGTCCATCGTGCAGGAATACGCGCGCGATCACGGGGCCAGTATCGAGGTTCTGGACAGCCCTTTGGGGGGCGCCTGTTTCAGGGTGAAACTGCCACTTGCGGAACAAGAGGGAGAATCATGAAGCCAACGGGTACGACCGGCTGTGTGCGAAGCATTGTCGCACTGCTGCTGCTGGCGTCGACGGCCGGCTGCGGCGTCTTTCCCCGCGTGACCTGGCCACAGTTGCCGAACGGGAGCATGACCGTCGAGACCGCGCTGGACGACTACCAAAAAGCCCAAACCCTGAGCCCCGCAAAGGCCGCCAGGGAGATGACGCGGTTGCGCCAGACCTACCGCCGCCACCCCGATGACGAAACCCTTTTCCAGCTGGTGGCCCTGGCGGTGCAGCCGGGGCGTTCTCAGGCGGATCGCCAGCTGGCACTTGAATTGCTGAGGGATTATCGCCGGCGGGAGCCGGGCGATCAGCGGCTGCTGGTTCTAGCCTCGATGCTGGAAGGCCGGCTTGCGGAACAGCTGCAGCTGACCTCAGAGCGCGACAGGGCCCGCCAGCAGGCCCAGGATCTGGAAACCCGCGGTCGGGAGCTGGAGATCAAAAATCGCGAACTCCAGGAAAAACTCCGGGCTCTGGAAAATATCGAAAAAATTCTGCGCCAGCGCGAATCCGAGCGTTAGCTTTTCGCCGGCGACCTTCGAGGATACCAATGAAAGAAGACAAGCAACGTCTGTTGTTGGTGGATGACGACACCGATTTGCTGCGCCTGTTGTCGATTCGCCTGCGAGGCGCCGATTACGAGGTGCACATTGCAGAAAGCGGCGAGGAGGCTCTGGCCAAAATACCGGTATTGCGTCCCGATCTGGTGATTACCGATTTGCGCATGGCGGGGATGGACGGCATGTCCCTGTTTGACGCCATTCGCGGCCGCCAGGCGTCCTTGCCGGTGATCATCCTGACCGCGCACGGCTCCATTCCCGATGCTGTCGATGCGACCCGACGCGGCGTGTTCAGCTTTCTTACCAAGCCTTTGGACAGCAAGGTGCTGCTGGAGGAAATCCGGCGTGCCCTGCGCATTTCGGGAGCCCCTCCGGAAGCGCAAGGGGCACACGGAGAGTCCTGGCGTAGCGAAATCATTACCAAAAGTCCGCTCATGGAAGACCTTCTGAGCAAGGCGCGACTGGCCGCGCAAAGCGATGCGGCTGTGCTGGTCCGAGGCGAGAGCGGTACCGGCAAGGAGTTGATCGCCCGCGCCATTCACAAGGCCAGCGTCCGGGCCGCAAAGCCTTTTGTCGCCGTCAATTGCGGGGCCATTCCCGATACCCTGCTCGAATCGGAACTGTTCGGTCACACCAAAGGAGCCTTTACTGGCGCCATGAAGGATTATCCGGGGCTGTTCCGCTCGGCGGAAGGTGGCACCCTGTTCCTCGATGAGATCGGGGACATGCCCCTGTCATTGCAGGTCAAGCTGCTGCGGGTGCTGCAGGAAAAACAGATGCGGCCGGTCGGTTCGGTGGCCACCACCTCCGTCGACGTCCGGATCATCAGTGCGACCCACCGCAATCTCGAAGAAGAAATAGCCAGCGAGCGTTTTCGCGAAGACCTTTACTACCGTCTCAATGTGGTTTCCCTCGAATTGCCCAACCTTGCCGAACGGCGTGAGGACATACCGCTTCTGGCCAATCATTTTCTGCAAAAATTCGCTGTTCGCAGTGGAAAAAAAGTTACCGGTTTCGCGCCGGAGGCGATGGAGGCGCTGATTTCGGCGTCCTGGCCGGGCAATGTGCGGCAATTGATCAACGTGGTCGAGCAGGGGTTGGCTCTGAGTACCACTTCGCTGATTTCGGCTTCGCTGGTGGCTGATGCCATCCATGAAAATATCGAAAAAATTCCTGCCTTCAGTGAAGCCCGCCGCCAGTTCGAGCAGGACTACCTGGTCAGGCTCATGCAATTCACCCGTGGCAATGTCGCTCACGCGGCACGGTTGGCCGGCCGCAATCGCACCGAATTTTATAAATTGCTGGGACGACATCATGTCGTGCCGAGTCTTTTCAAGAACCAGTGATCTTTTCCTGTTTCCTTCCGGCGACATGATCCGCCCGACGGCTTCGGCACGTTGCTATCCCGGCGCACTTCATTCCACCGCGAAAATCCCGAGGATTTCCCTGCCAATCGTGTCGTCAAAGGACGACGATTTAGCCCCCGCGCCCCGCCTGTTTGGTCCGCCGGCTAACCCCGCCAAAAGATCATTCAAGTTTGCGGGATGTCAAAGGGGGGGCGGCTGGCATCGTTGCTTCATGAATGCTTTTTCCGTCCTTGTCCTTGCTCCGTTGCCATGTTAAAAAAACAGCAAAGGACAACGCCGCACCGCGGCATCTTTCCGGCATGGAGGACGGTATGCTCGACTTGAGGATAGACAGCGACAAGTGCACCCGCTGCGAACAGTGTGTTCGCGATTGCCCGTTGAATGTTTTGGCCATGGGGGAGGGGGTACCCTGCGTTGGTGAAGACAAAGAGGAGAAATGCATCGAATGTCAGCACTGTCTGGCGGTCTGTCCGACCGGCGCTCTGGGGATATTGGGCCTGAAGCCGGAAGCCAGCCTGCCGCTGGCCGGCAATTTCCCCTCGGCAGCGCAGATGGAAACCCTTATCAAGGGGCGGCGCTCCATCCGGCGCTTCAAACATGAGCCGGTCGATGCACAAACTGTCGACGAGCTGCTCCGAATCGCCACCCACGCACCCACCGGCGTCAATTCCCGCAAGGTTCTGTTTACGGTGATCGAGGACCAGCAGACCATGGAGCTGGTCAAGCACGCGACCATGGAAGGCATCCGGACACTGGTCGCGGAAGAGCGGCTGCCCAAGGGCAAGGAATTCTACGGTGGCATTCTGCGGGCCTGGGACAAAGGCGCGGATATCCTTTTCCGCAAGGCTCCCCACCTGCTGATCGTGTCCGTCGACGCCAAGGCGCCGACACCGATGGCGGATGGTTTCATCGCCATGACCACCTTTGAAATGATGGCAGCGACCATGGGCCTGGGCACCCTCTGGGACGGTCTGGCCAAGTGGGCCATGGTCGATATGCTTCCGGATCTCGGCATCCGGCTCGGCATTCCCGAATCTCACCAGATTGTGTATGTCATGTTGTTCGGCAAGCCGGCGGTGACCTACCATCGTACCGTGCAGCGTGACGCGGATCTCAAGGTCAACCGTGTGATCTGGGACAAAGAATAAAGCATAACACGATCAGTTGCCCGTTTGACAAAAGGCCCCGTCTACCGACGGGGTCTTGCTGCTAATCCCGCACCGAGAGAATAAATTTGCGCGCCACATAGACAACGCTGCCCGGCATGACAACCGGAATGAACCGGTTTGGCCTGTTGAGGTAATCGCTTACCCGGCTGCGGTGCTGCGGGAGATCGACGAAAATGTCGCCGGTGATTTCCTGTCCGCAAAGGGTGGTGATCCCGACGTGGTACCTTTTCCCCAAAGTCATCAGTTCGTGCAGTTCTTCCGCTGAAGGTGTCGTGGCCCGGACAATGTTGGCGACATTCAGGTGGAGAGTCCCGGCGGCGGTTTTTACCGGCAGAAAAGTTTCTCTTCCGTTCAGCAGTTCGCCGACGCGCTGCGGGCCAGGCCGGCGGGCTTCGTAAAGACTGAGAAAAACCTCTCCCTCCAATCCGGAACCGTTGGCCAGGGTAAAGAACACCGGCCTGCGGTTCTTGGCGATTTTTTGATCGTCCATGCCTGCTCCTGTTGGGTTTGCTACTGAAACAAAGCCTTGTTGGCCGCGAACTTCTGCGCCTCTTCCCGGGTGATTTTTCCCGCGTTCAGCAGGTCCTGGATGGCCTGATCCATGAGCTGCATGCCCTGATTTTTGCCGGTCTGGATCACCGAGGGTATCTGGAAGGTCTTGCCTTCGCGAATCAGGTTGGAGACCGCAGGGGTCACCGAAAGGATTTCGAGGGCGGCGCAGCGTTTGCCGTCCACCGTCCGCAGCAGTTGCTGGGCGATGACCCCCTTGAGAGACTCGCCGAGCATGGTGCGGACCTGTTCCTGCTGGTTGGTGGGGAACACGTTGATGATGCGATCCACGGTTTTGGCGGCGCTGCTGGTATGCAGGGTGCCGAACACCAGATGCCCGGTCTCGGCGGCGGTGATGGCCAGCTCGATGGTTTCCAGATCGCGCATCTCCCCGACCAGAATCAAATCGGGATCTTCCCTCAGTGCCGCCTTGAGGGCTGCTGCGAAGGAGCGGGTGTGCCGGCCCACTTCGCGCTGATTGATCAGGCTCTGCTGGCTGAGATGCACGAACTCGATGGGGTCCTCCACAGTCAGGATGTGATCCTTGCGGGTTTTGTTGACGTGGTCGATCATGGCTGCCAGCGTGGTTGACTTGCCGCTGCCGGTCGGCCCGGTGACCAGCACCAAACCTTTTTTGAAGCGGGTCAGATTGAGCACGGTCGGCGGCAAACCGAGTTGTTCGGCGCTGAGGATTTCCGCAGGGATGAGGCGGAACACTGCGCTGATGCCGAGCCGCCCCATGAAGATATTGGCGCGAAAACGCGATTTCAGCTCCGCGACCTCATAGGCGAAGTCAAGATCGCGGGTATTCTCATAGGTTTTGCGTTGTGTTTCGCTCATGATCTCGTACAGCAGGGCCTTGTTCTGCTCGTGACCGAGGGCCTGGCTCATGATCGGCTCCAAATCACCCGATCGGCGTATGAGCGGCGGATTTCCTGCTGAAAGATGCAGGTCGGAGCCTCCCTTGTCTTTCAAAATTTTGAACAGAGAATCGATTTTTGCCATGATTTTGTCCCCAGTGGCCCTGTTTCGTCAGGGCAGCTCGTGTTCATCCGGTAACCGCGGATGGATACAGCGCAGGTTTTGTATGGGAAAAGAGTTGTTTCCGGGTGAAACCCAGCTGAAAAGTGTTGATCCAGATCCCGGCAACATTGCATGTTGCGTGCCTCTGCGGCCGGATATGGCGCTTGCCTGTTTTTTTTCGCGCGGGGTGGGATGGTGCGGGTGCACAGGGGTAATGGACAAAAAAAAGCGCGTTGTCCTGGAGGTGGAGGCAACGCGCAAAAGATGGAGGTTTTAAACCGTGTGTTGTATCGCTCTGCGGAGCGTTTTGTCTATGGTTGGACTATACCTGCCCGGCCTCGAATCCACCACGTGGCTTTCCGTAAAAATGGCGGGACGTTTACCCCTTTTTGACTGTTCAAATGCACAGTCGGAAAGGGTGGTCGATGGGCATCAGATTCTGACGACCTCCACCATGTAACCGTCCGGATCCTTTAGAAAGTAGAATTTGGGTTCGCCACCTGCCAGTCCTTTGAGGGGCCCGGGGGTAAAGCCCAGCGCCTCATGCTGCCTGTGAGATGCCAGCAGGTCCTTGACCCCTACCGCCAGGTGGGAATAGCCGTCGCCGGCCTGATAGGGGCTGGTGCGGTCGTGATTCCAGGTCAGTTCCAGTTCAAAGCTGCCTCCTGAGCTGCGCAGATAGGAAAGGGTAAACTTCTGTTCCGGGAAATCGAGTCGCCGGGAAATTTCGAAGCCGAAGGCCTGCTGGTAGAAATGTTCGGATTTTTTCAGGTCGAGGACCCGGATGCAGCTGTGAATCATCTCGTATTTCATGTCTGTCGCGCTCCCATGATGGTTGTCTCGGACCGAAGTCACCTGTAGTGGCTTAAAGTTTCTGCTGATTGCCGGGTGTGAGTCAGCACCCTGTCTCTCATACTATAAATGTTTTACGCACGCTTTGCAGGCGATGGCAGGATTCGGAGGGGACGATATTGCTGCCCAGCACAGAAAGTCCGCCGCGGTGCGGCTTCGTCCTTTCGGATCGGTAGCGCTGCTGCGGTATGGATAAGGAAGATCAAGCGTTTCGCGGGCCAGGGTGTCGGCATTGCCGGCAGCCAATGCGGGATTTTTTTGCTGTGGAGCAATTGGCGGATGGTTCAATAACGGTTGTGCCGGCATGCGGTTTGCCTGTCTTTACGGATTTTCGGGCGCAGCGGTTCGTTCGGCAAAGCGTAGCCAAGGCTGATGATCAAAACGACGCGCCTGTTTCTGGGGATATGCAGCAATTTTTTGACGGTCTTTTCATCGAACCAGCCCATCATGCAGGTGCCCAGGCCCAGGTCGGCGGCCTGCAGACAGAAGTGGGCGGCGGCGATGCCGAGATCGAGAAGAGGGAAGTCGCGTCGCTTGACCATCGCTCCCATCCGCACGGTCCACTTCGGTTTTTCCCGCACCAGCACGGCCAGCACCGGTGCCTGCGCGGCAAAACGATTGAGGTTGAAGGCTTTGCTGTGGGCAGCGCGGGCGACTTTGTCTTTAAGCAGCGGCTTGTCCACCAGGATCAGCGTCCACGGTTGGGCGTTGCAGGCGGATGGCGCCAGGCGTACCGCTTCGGCGAGTTGCCGAAGTTTCTCCGGTTCCACCTTGCGATTGCTATAGTTTCGTAGGCTCTGGCGGCGTTGGATCAATTCCGAAAAATCCACAGGGCCATCCTCTCCAGGCACGGGGTCAGGATTGCGGCTTGCCGCCCCAAACCGGGTCGTCTTCATACTGCCGCCGCAGTCGCTCTTCGGGGCATTGTTCGTAAAAGGTCTGCTCGTCGAAGCCGAAACGGTAGTGGCGGATATACTCAAGCAGCAGCCTGTAGGCCGCATTCAGCTCCCGGATGGCGTCGCCGTCGGTCCGGTTGCCGCCATCCGGGTGATAAGCCTTGGCAAGCTGGCGGTGGCGGGCTTTGAGTTCCTGCAGGGAAGCCGTTTCGCCGAGGCCGAAGATTTGAAGCGCTTTTTGCAGTTCTTCGTAAGTCATGGGCATCCATCTTTGGTTGTGGCGGGCTTTATACGATGTCATCAACTATAGATAAACAAGGTCATTAAAACAACCGGCGGCGGTGGCCGATTGTCATTCCGGGTCGAAAAATGTGCTGATTTTGCTGTCCGGCATTGCTTCCCGTTGCCAAAAGCGATAGGTTTTTTCTTGAGGTTTCTCACCCATTTCTATTCAAACGTGGGAGGATGACATGAGAGCAAGCGAAGTTGCCGACGGAATCTACCGTCTTTGCGCCAATATCGGTTCCGAAGTGCTTTTCGAAGGGATCTGGCCCCTGCCGAAGGGTGCTTCGATGAATTCCTATCTGGTCAAGGGAAAGGATGTGGCCATCATCGACGGGGTCGGCGATTGGGACGGCGTGCCGGAAACGCTTTATGCCCAACTCGATCAACTGGGTGTAAAGGCGGAGGACATACGCTATGTGATCATCAATCATACCGAGCCGGATCACACCGGCTGGCTGCGGTCGTTTTCGTCCATGAACCATGATTTCGAGGTGCTGGCCACGGCCCGCGGGGTGGAACTGGCCCAAGCCTTTTTCGGATTGGATGTGGCTTTCCGGGCGGTCAAGTCCGGGGACAGCGTCGACCTGGGCAACGGCAAGCGGCTGGTATTCGAGGAAATCCCCAACGTGCACTGGCCGGATACCATGGCCACCTTCGAGACGTCTACCGGCACCCTGCTCTGCTGCGATGCTTTCGGTACTTTTGGCGCCATTGGCGAGGCGTTCTGTGACGATCAGCTCGATGCGGCGCAGCTTGAAATTTTCGAGCGGGAGGCGTTGCGCTATTACGCCAACATCGTGGGGCGTTTTTCGCAACAGGTGATCAATGCCATCGACAAGGTGAGCAAGCTCGATGTCCGCATTGTCGCTCCCGGGCACGGTCCGATCTGGCGTCGAAACCCCGAACGCATCATCCGACTCTATCAACGCCTCGCATCCTATGCCAAAGGACCGGCCAGACCTCTGGTCACGGTGCTGTGGGGCAGCATGTACGGCAATACCCGCAAGACGCTGGAGCCTCTGCTCGATGGCATTGCCGAGGAGGGCGTGGACGCCGTCGTTTATCAGGTGCCGCAGAGCCATATCGGCGATATTCTGGCCTCGGCCTGGGAATCGACCGGCATTGCGCTGGCCATGCCGACCTACGAGTATCAGATGTTTCCTCCCATGGCCGTCATTCTCGATGAACTCGGTCGCAAGTCCGTCAAAGGCAAGCTGGCGATGCGCACCGGCAGCTTCGGCTGGTCCGGCGGGGCGCAGAAGGAACTCGATGAAATCCTCGAACGGCGCCATATGGGCTGGCATTTTGTCGACCCGGTGGAATTCAGGGGGGCGCCGACCGTTGATACCCTCGAACAGGTGCGTCGTTGCGCCCGGCAGCTGGCTCGGCAGGTGCGGGAATCGGCCCTGCCTGACAGTGTTTTCTGAGTGTGGGGAGGTCTTGCAGGATGGGCTTGCCGCATGAGGCATTTGAGGGTAGAATACCACCCTTTTTCTTACCTGGTTTCCATCCGGGAAAGGCTCTTTTCCCATATGAAAACCATGCTGTATCCATCCGCGGTTTGAGGATGGATACTCTCTGAGAGGTTTGCCCATGGAAGATAAACTGGTGCTGGTCACCATGACCGGGCCGGACCGGGCCGGGATTATCGCCGCGGTGGCCGGTTGCATTGCCGAGGCCGGCGCACGCATCCGCGATATAGAACAGAGCGTGGCCCATACCACGGCTTCCCTGTCGGTGCTCATCGAACTGCCCGACGGTATGCGCGACAACAAGCCGCTGCTCAAGGAGCTGCTGTTCCGGGCCAAGGAACTGGGCCTCGATCTCGATTTCGAAGCGGTTGATCCGGCATCTTACCGGCTGCGACAGCCGGGCTGCACCTATGTGCTGACCATGCTCGGCACCGAGGTCAACGCCGAGGCACTGACGCGGGTCGGCGCCACGCTGGCTGCCGACCGGGTAAATATTCAGCGCATCAACAAGCTTACCCGCGGCCAGTTGCGCTGCGTCGAGTTTGCCATCAATGTCCCCGAGGGGCTCGACATCAAGGAGCTGACCCGCAAGCTGCTCAACGCCGGCGTTGGCCTGGGTATCGATATCGCCCTGCAGAAGGAAAACCTCTACCGCCGCGCCAAGCGTCTGGTGGTGCTCGACATGGATTCGACCCTGATCCAGGTCGAGGTTATCGACGAGCTGGCGCGGCTGGCGGGTATTGGTGAGCAGGTGGCGCAGATTACCCATCGGGCCATGAACGGCGAGCTCGACTTTCAGCAGGCCCTGCGCGAGCGGGTAGCCTTGCTCAAGGGACTCTCCAGCGATGCGCTGGAAGCGGTCTACCGTGCCCTGCCGTTTACTCCCGGCGCCAAGAACCTGGTGCGGGTTTTGCGCCAGCTCGGTTTCAAGACAGCTGTTATTTCAGGGGGATTCAATTTTTTCACCGATCGGCTCAAACAGGAACTGGGACTCGACTATGCCTACGCCAACGAGTTGGTGATCGAAGACGGCAAGGTGACCGGCGAGGTGCGCGGTACCATTGTCGATGGCCAGCGCAAGGCCGAACTGCTGGAGGAAATCGCCCGGCGCGAGGGCATAGCCCTGAGCCAGGCCATCGCCATTGGCGATGGCGCCAACGATCTGCCAATGATCGGCAAAGCCGGTCTCGGTATCGCCTTCAACGCCAAGGCCCGGGTGCGCGAGCAGGCCCAGTATCGGATCAATCAGCCGAGTCTCGATTCCATTCTCTACCTGCTCGGCATTGCCGAGTGGGAAATGGCGGAACTGGAAGGGTGAAGCTCCCCGCGCCACTGATCGAAGGGCATTTGCTGCGGCGTTACAAACGCTTTCTGGCGGAGGTGGAACTTGCCGATGGAACGCTGGTGACGGCGCATACGCCCAACACCGGCAGCATGCGTCAGTGCGCGGTGCCGGGACACCGGGTGCTGGTCTCCCGCAGCGACAATCCGAAACGCAAGCTGGCTTATACCCTGGAGTTGATAGAGGTCGAAGGGTACTGGGTCGATACTCATACCCATCGCACCAACCGGGTGGTGGAAGAGGCGTTGCGCGGCGGGGCGATTGCCGAGTTGCGTGACTGGCGGGTCACACCGGAGCATGTTTACGGTAACAGCCGTATCGATTTTCTGCTGGAAAAGGGTGAGCGCAAGGCCCTGGTCGAGGTTAAAAACGTAACTCTCATCTGCCGTCCCGGAGTAGCCTGTTTTCCGGACGCGGTGACCGCGCGGGGGCAGAAACATCTGATTGAACTGATGCGGGCCGCTGGCCAGGGCTATCGCGCGGTTATCTTCTTTCTGGTGCAGCGTGGCGAAGCACAGGCCTTCTGCCCCGCCGACTCCATCGATCCGCGCTATGGCGAGTTGCTGCGCCAGGCGCAGGACTGTGGGGTGGAGATTCTGGCGTACCGCAGCCGGGTGAGTGTCGCGGAGAACCGTGTCGATGTTAGGTTGCCGGTTATTCTCGATTGAGGACTTCTCTGAAAACTCCCCCCCCTAGGTTCCCATCACGCAGCCCTCGGTAACTGGAAAAAAACGCGGGGTTGCGTCCCCGCGTCGTCACAAGTGGGAGACCTGTCAATGGCCCTTTGTCCTTTGTCATTGGCTCCATGAAAAGGATGATTTTCCTTGACCCTTGACCCTTGACCCTTGACCCTTGACCCTTGACCCTTGACCCTTGACCCTTCAAAAGGATTCCCGCCATGCGCGCGGTCGGCCTGATCACCGAATACAATCCTTTCCATAACGGGCATCGGCAACATCTGCGGGCCAGCCTTGAGGCGGCCGGGGCGGAGGTGGCGGTGGCGGTGATGAGCGGGCATTTTCTGCAGCGCGGTGAGCCGGCGTTGGTGGACAAGTGGTTGCGGGCCGAAATGGCACTGCGCTGCGGCATCGACCTGGTCATAGAGTTGCCGTTCCCCTTTGCCTGTGGCAGCGCGCCGCATTTTGCCCTCGGAGCGGTTCGATGTCTGGATGCCCTTGGTGTCAGCAGTCTGTGTTTCGGCAGCGAATCAGGGGCGTTGGAAAACCTGGAGCGCGTGGCCCGGCTGCTTGACCAACATCGCGTGCAGGTGGCCGACGAAACCGCTGCCCTGCTGCGCCAGGGGGTGCATTTTGCCGCCGCCCGCGGCCGTGCATATGCCGGATTGTGCGACGACGATGCCGCTTGCCTGGTACTGGCGCAGCCCAACAATATCCTCGGCATCGAATACCTGCGCGCCCTGTGGGCGACCGGCAGCTCCATCCGGCCGCTGACCATTTCGCGTATCGGAGCCGGTTATCATGATGAAACGGTGGGGGAGGGCAATGTCGCCAGCGCTACCGGCATCCGGCAACGCCTGTCGGCGGGCAAAAAGGTGGATGGGTTGTTGCCGCGGGCGTCGGCCGATATCCTGCGTCGGGCTCTCGGGAAGGGGCTGAGCCCTGATGACGATCTGCTGCACCGGCTGTTGCTGGCGCAGATCTTCCGTGGACGCGATTATCTGCGGACGCTCTATCAGGTCGAAAACGGCCTCGATGCCCGCCTGGCGGAAGCCGCCGTCAGCAGCGCCGATATGCAGGCGTTGGTCGAAGTGGTGAAGGTGCGTCAGTTTACCCGCACCCGGATTCAACGCATCCTGATGTACGTTCTCAACGATGTGCGGGCCGACCTGATGGAGGGGATGCTGGCCGCCGGCCCTTTTTACCTGCGCCTGCTCGGGTCCAGCTCACGGGGCCGGGCGTTTCTCGGCGCTGCCCGCAAGCGCCGCAAGCTGCCGCTGCTTACCAATCTGTCACGCGTTTTTGCGCAGCTGAGACGTGCCTACGGCGTGGATGCGGAGCGGTATCGTCTGGCGCACGCCATGTTCGATCTGGATGTGCGGGCCACCTGCAACTACAGCCTGTTGCTGCCGGGGTGGTCCAGGGCAAACCGCAACCGCGATTTTTATGAAGCCCCGCTGGCGGTGGACGCAAAAATCCGGTGACGGTTACTCGAGGACCAGGTTGGGCAGTTCATCCTCGTCGTCGCTGCGTGCCGGGAATTGACCAGCCAACAGCTCGCCGCATTTCTGGATGGCCAGACACAATGCGTCGCAGGCGTGTTGCTGCCGGATCCCGGCGGTCAGCTCCGCGACGATGTGTTCCCAGGTCCGGGGCGGTACCACGGCATTGATACCGCGATCCGCCAGGATCTGCACGCGATGCTCGAACAGGCAGATGAGGATCAGAATTCCGGTATTGTCCCGGGTGTGATGCAATTCCCTCTCGACGAAGGACACCAGGGCTTTTTCCGCGACTTCCTCGGTCATTTCCCGATCGCTGATGAGGGAGCGCTTGAGGGGCGGGCAGAAACGGATGAGCCATTTGCACGGAAGATAGAGCAGCACAAACAAGGCCAGAAAAACCCACAGGGATTCCTGGAAAAAGCCCCAGCTCAAGGTGGTGGCCGCGGCCAGGGCGAAAAAACCGCCGCCAAGAATCTCGGCGCGGGGATAGTCGTAGGCGCAGGACGCCACCATCGGCACGATTTCGCCGCTGGTGGCCTTTTCCGCGTTTTCCACGGTGCGCCTGATGCGCTGCTGCTCTTCCGCTGAAAAAAAATTACGCGCTGTGCTTTTCATTTTTTCTCCTACCAGCTGCCTGAGGAACCGCCGCCGCCAAAGCCTCCGCCACCGCCGGAGAAGCCGCCACCGCCGCCAAAACCTCCGCCACCGCCGAATCCTCCTCCGCCAAACCAGATGCCGCCGCGCCGGTGGGAAGTGCGCCGCGGCCCGGCCAGTAGCAGCCAGGGACCAAGGAACAGCAGCAGAGTCCAGAAGCCGCTTGAACGGCGCTTTTGGGCTGGTTCGGCGCGATAGGCGCCACGCACCGCCTGGGCCATGGCCTGCACGCCGGCTACCACGCCGCCGTCGAAATCGCCGCGACGGAAGCGTGGCGTGATTTCCCGGTCGATGATACGTCCGGTCAGAAGGTCGGTCAGGCGGTCCTCCAGGCCATAGCCGACTTCGATGCGCACCTTGCGTTCGTCGCGGGCGATCAGCAGCAGGGCGCCATTGTCCTTGCCACGCTGGCCGATGCCCCAGGTTTCAGCTACCCTGAGACTGTATTCTTCCAGCACCTCACCTTCCAGGGAAGGGATGGTCAGCACCACCAGCTGGGTCGAATCACTGCGGTCGAAGTTGCGCAGATCCTCCTCCAGCTGCCGTTCGATGGCAGGCGACAGCATGTCCGCACGGTCATTGACGTAGGCTGTGGCTGGTGGCACGTCCAGGGCGTGCAGCCCGGAAGACGAAAACAGCAGCAAGCCAAGAATGAAAAGGACTGTCCGCCGCATCTCAGAAATTGACCGCAGGCGCTTTTGCGGCTTCGGTATCGGCCTGGAAGGGGGTCTTGCGTTCCAGGTGCAAAAGAAACTTGTTGGTCAGGTTGTTGGGAAAGGTACGGATCGAGCTGTTGAACACCTGAACCGCCTGATTGTAACGCTGCCGTGCGACATTGATGCGGTTTTCCGTACCCTCGAGCTGATGTTGCAGATCCATGAAGTTCTGATTGGCCTTGAGATCCGGGTAGTTTTCAGCTACCAGCAACAGCCGCGAAAGGGCGCCGGACATCCGGGACTGGGCCTGTTGGAATCCGGCCATGGCCTGCGGGTCGTTCAATTGTTCGGCGCTGACCCTGACCTGCCCCACCTGGGCGCGCGCTTCGGTCACGGCCTGCAGCGTCTCCCGTTCGTGGGCCGCATATGCCTTGACCGTCGATACCAGATTGGGAATCAGGTCGGCGCGCCGCTGGTAGGTTGCCTCTACATCCGCCCAGGCGGCAATGACCGCTTCTTCATTCTGCTGGATCTGGTTGTAGCCGCAGCCGGACAGGGGTCCGACCAGCATCGCGGCGATCAGCAACAAAATCAGACGCTTCATGGTGTTTCCTTTCGCGGAAAAAAGTTTGCAATGGGGTTCGATTTATAATGCTTTCATGGTAAATGGGGGAACGGTTTTTGTAAAGGCTTTGTCCCAGGGGATTGTGGATCATGCTTCTCAGGGATTTGCCGTGCCGGTAATTCCGCGTTGCTCACAACCGGAGGCGTATTCATGAAAAAACATCTGGTGCTGGTCGGGGGCGGGCATGCCCACCTGACTGTCATGCAGCGTCTTGACGATTTCGTCAGCCGGGGGCATCGCGTCACTCTGGTCAGTTCCGCTCCCTGTCATTATTTTGCATGCATGGGGCCGGGGCTGCTCGGTGGTATCTATCTTCCCGCACAAAGCCGGTTCAATCTGCGCCGTATGGTCGAGGATCGCGGTGGCGCATTTCTCGAAGGGGAGGTGGCGCATATCGATGCCGGGCAGCGCCGACTGACCCTGCGTGACGGTCGGCAGTTGGGCTACACAGTGGTTTCGTTCAATACCGGCAGCAATGTGCCGCTAAAAGGAATCGGCGCAGCTCGCGATAATGTGCTGCCGGTCAAGCCGATTCAAAATCTTCTGCTGGCGCAACGTCAGATCCTCGCGTGCCGCTCTCGCCGGCCTCTCCAGGTGCTGGTGATCGGCGGCGGGCCGGCCGCCGTCGAAGTTGCCGGTAACCTGTGTTGCCTGGCTGCGCGGATCCATGGTCGGCTTGCGGTCGGCCTGGTGGCTGGTGACCGTTTGCTCGCACGTTTCTCCGACAAGGCCCGCCGTCTGTGCCGGGCTTCCCTCGAAAGACGCGGCGTCCGCATTCGCGAGGGCGTTCGTGTGGTTGCGGCGGCGCAGGGCCGCGCCCGCCTGGATGATGGCAGTGAGCTTCCCTTCGACCTGGCCTTGTGTGCCACGGGGGTTCGGCCGTCCGGGCCATTTTGTGCCTCGCCTTTACCGGTGGGCAAGGATGGCGGCCTGCTGGTCAACGCCTGCCTGCAGTCGGTGCATTATCCGGAAATATTCGGTGGCGGAGACTGCATAACCTTCCGGGACCATCCCCTGGACAAGGCCTGCGTGCATGCTATCCGGCAAAGTCCGGTTCTTTATCGGAATCTCATGGCATACCTTGAGGATCAGCCCCTGCTGCGGTTTTCTCCCCGGGACAAGCATCTGCTGCTTCTCAATCTGGGAGACGGCCGGGGCCTTCTGGGCCGGGGAAGGTTCGCCCTCCAGGGAAGGGGGGTATTTTACCTCAAGGACTGGATCGACCGGTGCTTCATGCATCACTTTCAGGTGTCCGGCGAGCTGCGGGACAGCGAGCCAGCTGCGCCCGACGCCTGAGGCCCCTCATCCTCATCGGCATATTCCGGCTTTTTTGCTTCCCTTGGAAAACAAGGCCTTTAGCGGGCAGCTTCATCTTTTCCTGCACCGCCTGTCCCTGGCCGCGACAGCGTGGTTTTTGTTTCCTTGAATAAATTAGAAAATTTATATTTATTTCTTGATTTTTTTAAATATAAAATTAAACTCAAACAATACTCGTTTTCCCAGGATGGCGACACCTTATTGCTGGACCTTTGGCGGAAGGGGGGTGAGATGGATGGGGATTGCGATAACCGAAGCCGCCGGCTGAAATCGGCCAGAGCGAAAGCGTAAACAGCAGCGTTTCAAAAGGAGGATTACGATGGGCAAGGAAAAGAGCGCGGGCAAGCCAATATTGACGGTGCAGAAGTTTCTCTATTTTTCCGCCACCGATGCCGCTTTTCGTGAAAAATATCTGCGCGCTCCCGAGCAGATCGAGAAGGATTTCCATGTCACGGGAGCGGATATCGAACTGATCCGCCGCCTCGATTTCGCGAATTTGAGCAAGGAACTGGATGCGTTGAATGTCCTGGAAGTGGAGAAGCTGGGCAGCGGTTTTGCCGCCTCCCATTGCAAGGACAGTCATGTGAACCACTGGAAGGATGATCACAATAACAACAGCCATTCCAACGGTTGCAGCGACATGTTCCAGGATGTCATGCATGACATGCTGGTTGGCGACATGCTTCGCCTCAAGAAGGAATTCCGCGGCACTAAATAGTTTTCATCCGGAAACGGTCCTTTTCCGCTGTGGCGGCGTCAATCCGCAGGCTTGCTTGTGCGGCGTACCGATGTACGCCTCCGCGCAATCCCTTGATTTCCTCGCCACAACGAAAAATTGCTCGTTTCCCGCATGAAACCTACGCTGCATCCATCCGGAAACTATGGATGGAACCCAACTGAGGCGGGTCGTAGACGGTGCCGGGGCAGATGTGTTCCCCGGCACCGATCACAAGGAAGGAACCTCGGATGTCGATCGACGGCAAGGTGGCAGTGAGCAGTCATGACTGGCGCGCCAATTTCAGGGCCAGGGCTCTGTCGGACCGAGTGGTGCTTGTATCCGATCACGGCAGCTGGATGTTCGTGTCACGGCAGGAGCTTGCTGCCCTGCATGCCTGTCGTGCGGACGCGGAACTGCTGGCACGGCTTGAGCGGAGGGGTCTGCTCCGCACACCAGACAATCAACAGGATCTTGAACAGGCGTTGGAACGTTGGCGCGCACCCCATCTGCGCGGAGCGGCCCTGCATATTGTCGTTACCACGCGCCGGTGCAATCTGGCCTGCCGCTATTGCCACGCCTCGTCAACCCCGGAAAATGGCCCGTTGCAGGATCTGGATGCGCCGACCGCGGAAAAAATCGTGGATTTTGCGTTTCACAGTCCGGTGCCATCGTTGGCCATCGAGTTTCAGGGCGGCGAGTCGCTGCTCAATCTGGATGCCGTCAGGCATACGGTCATTGTTGCCAGGGAGAGAGCCCGGCAGACCGGAAAAAAAGTGCGTTTTTCCCTGGTGAGCAACCTGACATTGCTGACCCCCTCTACACTCGACTACCTGAAGGAGAATCAGATCGGACTTTCCACGTCCGTGGACGGACCGCCAGCCATTCATGATCGCAACCGCCCTTTCTGTTCCGGGTGCGGTTCCTACCGGCAAGTCATGGCGGCGGTGCAACAGGTGCGGCAGGCGGGCTGCCACGCCGGCTTTCTGACGGTGCTTACCCCCGCGTCCCTGCCGCATTACAAGGAGATTGTGGATCATCACCTGTCTCTGGGGATCGATATCCTCTGTCTGAATCCGGCTCAGGCGCTGGGACGGGGGCGTGACGACAGCCACATCTCCGATTTCGACGCTTATCTGGATTGTTACCGGAAAATTCTGGATTACACCTTTGCCCTGCTCGACGAGGGAGTGGTGGTCACGGAGCGCTTTTTGCTGCTGGCGCTGCAAAAGGTGGTGGATTGTTCGGATGTCGGCTTTGCCGATTTTCGCAACCCCTGCGGCGCGGTTTTCAGTCAGTTGGCCTATGATGTCAACGGCGACATTTACCCGTGCGACGAGGCCCGCTCGTTTCCCGAGTTCCGGCTGGGCAATGTTGCCCTGGACACCTATGAAAAGATCGTGCATTTGCAAAAGGCGCGGGACCTGGTGCGTGCTTCCATCCCCTCCGCTCCACTATGTCGCGACTGCGCCTATGAACCCTATTGCGGACTGTGCCCGGTCATGAGCTATGCAGAAGGGCGGGGGCTCACGCCGGTGCCGCCGGATGATTTCCGTTGCCGGCTGACCAGGTTTCTGTTTGATTTCGTGTTCGAGAAAATGGCCAGCGACCCCGAGCAGCTCAATGCCCTGATGCGCTATCAGGCGCTGCGTGGCGGTCTGCAAAAAGCCCGGGCGGAAATGCGCGGCTAGACAGGATCGTCATGCATGTTTTACGTCTGACCGGCGCATGCAACAATCGATGTCGTTTCTGCATGGTATCCCACGAGATTGCGCGGGGGGTCCAGCCGGGCCTCGATTCTCTCAAAAGAACCCTGGCAGCTGTTCCCGCAGGGGAGTGGGTCGATCTGTTTGGTGGCGAGCCGACGTTGTATCCGGATTTCTGGGCGTTGCTGGAATATGCGGCGATGCGGGGACATCGCATAAGCCTCGCTACCAACGGCCGTTTGTTTCATCGGCGGGAGAACGCCGAACGCCTCGCCGGATATCCGGTGGTGGTCCGTTCTTCGTTGCATGGCGATACAGCCGCTCTACATGATGGCCTGACGCGGGTACCGGGAAGTTTCGAGGAAACCTGTGCCGGTCTGAAAAACCTGGTGGACTGCCGTTGCCGGCTGCTGGTCAATATCGTCATGCTGCGGGACAACATGCCACGCCTTGCCTCCATTACCCGTTTGCTGGCCGAACTGGGTGTGAAGCGCGTGAAATATTCCATGCTGATTGATGGCTGCAAACACCCCGAATTGGTTGCGCCTGTCGATGATCTGCGCAACGCACTGTGGGAAGCGGTCGACGTCGCGCTTGAAAACGGGATCTATTTCGTGCTGGAAAAAAGCCCGCTTTGTCTGTTGCCCATTTTTATTACGCAATGTCATCCGGAGTCGGATCCCCTGATGATCGACTCCTGCCCGGAGCTTTATATCAGGCCGCAAATCTGTTCCGACTGTCTTGCCGCGGCGAGTTGTCCGGGGGTGGAAAAGGGATATTCCGACCGATATGGCAGCAGAGGGCTTGAGCCTTTCGCGGACTGGCCGGGGCAATTGATCCAGACAGTGGATATATCGGTGATGGATGCTTATCGGCCCCGTTGTCCCACCAATCTGATTCGCATTGTATCGTCAGCCGCCGCGGGCAAGGGTTGTCCCCCGAACCCTGACGAGCTATGGGAGCAACTGCGCAAAAAATTTCCGGACCACCGGTTGATAAGGGTTTTTTGACCCTGCCAGCCGATTTTCATGGAGGAGGCGATGATTGCAAGGGGCATGGCGGAAACGGGTCAATTGATCTGCGATTTGAAGCTGGGCTATTCCTGCAACAACGATTGTCTGCATTGCGTGATTGCCGGCAACCGGGATGCGTTGCTGGCACGGTCGATGGCCATCGATCTGACAACGGAGCAAGCCATGAATCTGCTGCGGGAATATCATCGGCAGGGCGCCGCGCGGGTGGTGCTTACCGGCGGCGAGCCGACCATCCGCGAAGATTTTGTCGACCTTGTGCGGCAGGCGCAGTCCTGGGGTTTTGCCGTGGGCATTCAGACCAATGGCCGCGCCTTGGCATGCGAGGCGCTGTGTGACGCCATCCGCGGCTTCGACCGCCTCTGTTTCACGATTCCCCTGCACGGTGACAGTGCGGATTTCCACGATGCCGTAACGCAACGCCAGGGCAGCTTTGAGCAGACCCTCGCCGGCATTCGCAATCTTGCCCGCCGCGGCTGCCGGGTCGAGGGGAAAGTGGTGATGTCACGCGGCAATCTGTCCCGGCTGGGCGGCATGTTGAAAATTTATGCGGAGTCCGGGGTCAAAAGAGTGAATTTCGCCTATCCTCACGCTTTGGGCAATGCCCGAAAAAACCGGCATTTGCTGCTGCCTCGCTACACGGAACTCGGCGGTTGTCTGGAGGCGCTGATCGGGGCTGCCCAGGAATTTGAAGTGGCCATCGATTTTGAAGCGGTGCCGTTTTGCGTTATCCCGGCGTTTCCCGAACTGGTGGGCGAACTGCACGAACTGCGGGGCAGCGAAAAGCGATTTACCCCGGTCCACGACAAAACGCGGGACTGGAACCATGCGCGCCGGGCGATCAAGGCGAAGGGTCCGGGTTGCAGCCGTTGTGTCTATGACATGATCTGCGAAGGCCCCTGGTCGGAATATCTGGCCTGGTTTGGGGATGTGGACCTGAAGCCTGTCGAGCAGGATTCCCCTGGCGTGCAGAAGGCGCTGGAAATGATCGTTCGTCTGTGCCGCAAAGGCAGTGTCCCGTGCGGTTAGTCGTGTCAAGAAAATCTGAGACATTTTGGTTGCTGGCAAGGCGCGCCGACGCAGGCCTAGCCTGAGTCAAGCCGAGAAGGCGCAACGCAGACAGCGACCCAAAGGGCCGGAATTTGAAGGCAGGATTAACCGCACCGGGCACTAGGAGGCTGTCTTTTCGTATCCCGCTCAGTTTGCCGGTGTCGCGGAGATTTTTTCCAGCCACTCCTCGCGCCAGAAAAACAGGCAGCAACAGTCACAACCTTCGGGGAGCTGGCTGCCCCGGCACCTCACATCCTTCAGCAGGTAGATTCCCTGGCATTGCCTGACCTTGTAGTCGTTTTCGTCGAGATATCTCAGCACAGGCTTGAATATGCGCTGCACGGTACCGCAATACGACCCCATTTCGTCCATGAACAGGCAGCCGTGCCGTTCTCTTTCCGGACTCAGCGTCTTTTCGATTTCTTCACGCGACCGTACCCGGATCGTTTCGCCGGCCTCAAAGGCCGGAAGGCCGGGCTGAACAGGGCAGCAGGCACGGTCGAGAACCTCTTCGATCCGGTTGCGGCATTCGCAGCTCAATACGCAGGGACCGATGGTGGCAATGGCGCGCCGTATTTCCCGCCGGTGCAGGATGCGGCTGGCCAGCGGGCGCAGTCTGGGGATGAAGGCGATCGGTTCGGCCACGAAGCCCAGGCGTTGTTTGAAGCGATCCAGTCCTGCGCCGGAACCGTACCATTCGGGACCGTTGTAAACGGCTTCGACCCCCGGCCTCTGCATCATGGTCTGCACGACCGAGAAGAAAAGTGCCGGGCAGGGATGGCAATTCAGCAGGCTGTTGCGCGAGGAACTGTATAACAGGCTCACCACCGGACCCAGCCGAATCAGGATCAGGTAGGCTCCGAGTTCTTCACCGACAAAGGCGCCCCATGCCTCGACCTCCTCCACCTGTTCCCCGGCCTGGCAAAGGCGCCGCCACTGGGCATCGTTGGTGAACATCGGATCGGAGCGCCCCTGGCGGGCCAGGGATTCCTGATTCAGCGGCATGCCCAGGCGCTGCAGTTCGTCGAAATCCATCGGCCGGACGCGGCAGTGTTCAAGCCCTTTTTTGACGCTCCAGCGACCTTTTTTGTCGAGGCTGTCCAGCCCGTAGTTTCTGTCGCGGATAAAGTAATTGTGGCTGGGGTTGGCGGTTGCCGCCGGCGGCGCCGCATAGTTGAGGCCGACGATGGGATGGCGTTTGAACAGGGAATCCATCTCTTTTCTGGAGGGTGGCGTCGTTTCGTACAGCGGCATCCGGTTGAAAAAGCCGCAACTCGGACCGATCCAGATGCCGCTCGGGGTTTCCATGACCTTGTATCCGATAAGCCTGCAGAATTGCGCATAACCCGCGTAGTCCATGTATTTCCCGCCTTTTTTTGATTAAAAAAACAGGTGCCGGCCTGTTTGCCGCGCATCAGGGCTTTTGCAGCCATTCAATCCGCCAGAAATAGTAACAGCAGCGGTCGCAGGGGCCGAAGCGCCGGGTCCCCTCACAGATGGCGTCTTCCAGCAGTACGATGCCTTTGATTTTTTTGAGCTTGTGGTCGCGCTCGTCCACGGCGTTGGTTACCGGCCGCAGGATTTTCCGCATGGTGCCGCAATAGGGTTTCATTTCCTCCATGAAGGTACAGCCTTTGAGCTGCCTACGGACACAGAGGGTGGCTTCGATCTCCTCGATGCTGCGGACCCGGACAAAATCGCCGGCGCGCGGATCGATGACCGGGCTGGCAGGAGTATGGCCTGGCTGTGTTTTCTCCTCTTTGCTGAACAGGCGGGTAAGCCTGACGAAGGCGTCCATTTTCTGCAGGACACGGCGCTTGTGACGGGGATGCATGCGTCGCGTGATGGCAAGCCTGAGTCGCAGTAAAAACGGCGGCTGCAGCACTTCTCCGTCCGGATCCGCCATGGTCTTCAGACAATCCTTCTGGCACCCTGGCCGCTGTGGGGATGCATGAGGTTTCACCGTATTCTCCATAAGGTGGAAAATTTCCCTGGTTGTCCCGTTTGCCAAAGGTTATGTGTTTTTCGTGTGGTTCAGCGCCGGCCGCCAAACAGGGAGCCGAGAATGCCGCGTATGATCTGGCGTCCGAGCTGACTGCCGATGGTGCGCGCCGCGCTTTTGATCATGGCCTCGCCGACACTCTGGCGTTTCGGTCTGGCGCGGGTCGCTTGCGGCGGTTTGCCTGCAGGGCCCGTATCGGAGACACTGGCGGCGCGTTGCTGCAGCATTTCGTAGGCGCTGTGGCGATCCGTGGCCTGTTCATAGCGTCCTCCAAGTGGGGAACGGGCGATGATTTCGCGGCGCTCATCTGTCGACAGGGGGCCGATGCGGGATTCCGGCGGACGGATCAGGGTCTGCTGGACAGGCAGGGGACGCCCCTGGGCATCGAGGGTTGAGACCAGAGCCTCGCCAATGCCGAGGGCGGTGATGACGGCCGCCGTATCCAGCCGGGGATTGGGGCGGAAGGTGCGCGCCACGGTGGCGACGGCCTGCTGGTCCTTGGGAGTAAAGGCGCGCAGGGCATGCTGGATTTTGAGGCCCAGCTGGCCCAGGACACTTTCCGGAATGTCCAGGGGGCTTTGGGTGACGAAGAATATCCCCACCCCCTTGGAGCGGATCAGGCGCACCACCTGCTCGATTTTTTCCAGCAGGGCCTTGGGCGCCTGGGAAAAAAGCAGGTGCGCTTCATCGAAAAAAAACACCAGCCGCGGCCGGTCCGCGTCCCCGGCTTCGGGGAGCTGCTCGAAAAGCTCGGCCAGCAGCCATAACAGGAAGGTGGCGTAGATGCGGGGCGATTGCGCCGCCAGTCGGGTAGCGTCGAGGATGCTGATGACCCCTCGCCCGGAAAAATCGACATGCAGGAGGTCGTTGAGCTGCAACGCCGGTTCCCCGAAAAAATGATCGCCTCCCTGCTCTTCCAGGACCAGCAGCTGCCGCTGGATGGCGCCGATGCTGCTCGCGGAGATGTTGCCGTAGGTCGGCCGCAGCTGGCGGGCGTGCTCGCTCATCCAGGCCAGCATGGCGCGCAGATCCTTCAGATCGAGCAGCAGCAGTCCCTGGTCGTCAGCGATGCGGAAACAGGCAAACAGCAGGCCACTCTGGGTTTCGTTGAGATCGAGCAGGTTGGTCAGCAGCAGCGGGCCCAGTTCCGAAATGGTGGTGCGGATGGGATGGCCGTTTTCACCATGGATATCCCAGAACACTACCGGGCAGGGATGCGGCGCATAGTCCGGCAGGGGGATTTGGGCCAGTCGTTGTTCGATTTTGGCGCTGGGTGTCGCGGCTGCCGCCAGCCCGGAGAGATCACCTTTGATGTCCGCGGCGAAGACGGGCACTCCGAGTCGTGAAAAACCCTCGGCCAAAATCTGCAGGGTTACGGTTTTGCCGGTGCCGGTGGCGCCGGCGACCAGCCCGTGGCGATTGCTCATGCTGCCCAGTTGCTCGATGCTCAGGCCGTCGGCAGCGCCTATGATCAGGTTCGGATTGCTGTTCACGTCCAAATCTTGCCCTCCATGCGGTTCGGTTCCGTGCCGTGTGGCGGTGTTTTTGCCCGGGTTTTCGCTGGCCGTTTTTCGGTTCGACTTCAAGGTAATCGTCGGCTAAATAGGTAAAAAAGGCAATGATTTTGCCAGCCTGGTGAAAAAGATGTATCCTGCGCGCCGTGCAGTTCCCGCGCCGGCGGCCTGGCTGATGTTTTCTGACTCTTCATGCCGCATGGGTTTTTTTGTTGCCGGTTCTCACGCAGGCATGGCCAGGCATTCCTATGGATAGATGTTTTGAACGATGTCCAGCACCATATGGGTTTTTTCATGGAATAAAACGATATCCGTGCCGATTCTGGCCCGCAGGTAGCCGTCCGGCAGACGCCGCAGGTGCCGGTCGAGGTCAGCGGGCAGGCGATAGGCCGCCAGCCCGGGCGGCAGTTGGCCGTTCCGTGCAATATGCTTGCGCAGGCCGGGCGGCAAGCGTTCCCGCCGGGCCAGGCCGGGTGGCAGGCGCCGGCGGTAATAATCGTGGATGATGCCCCTTTCCCGCTCGGAAAAGATCAGGTCGCCACGGATATCCCGCCCCTGCAGGGAAACCCGGCCATAATCGGGGTTCGCAATACATCCGGTTATTTGCGTTGCGCCGGCAAACAGTATCGCCAGCAGTAAGATGAAAGGATAAAAAAGGGCTTTCATGACATCCTCCTGGAATCACTATTGATTGCTATTTTAACAGAGAATCGGAAAACTGAGTCGCGAGGCAGGGTTTTTCCGTACCGTTTATGGGCGCGGTTTCCTGTCCGTTTCCGGCGACGCTTTCAAAAGGCCTGCCTGCCGGCGCATCTTCGGGCAGACAATTGTTGTTTCAAGGTGTATACTGCGACCTTTTTGGAGGCTTTTGCCATGATCCCTTTTCTCTGGCCCCTCATCGGAATCGCGTCATGACGACACTTATGCACAATGGCCCCCGGCTACGCCTGATCATACTTCTGCTGGGCGCTTTGACGGCCATCGGTCCGCTGACCATCGATACCTACCTGCCGGCTTTTACCGCCATTGCCGCGGACCTGTGCACGGATGTGGCCACGGTCGGCCTGTCCATGAGCAGTTATTTTATCGGCATCGCCTTCGGCCAGTTGATTTACGGGCCATTGCTCGATGTTTTTGGCCGCAAGCGGCCACTGGTTTTTGGTTTGCTGCTGTATGGGGTGGCTTCCTTCGGCTGCGCCCTGAGCTGGAACGTGCAGTGGCTCATCGGCCTGCGTCTGGTTCTGGCTTTGGGTGCCTGTGCCGGAATGGTCGCGGCGCGTGCGGTAGTGCGGGATCTTTTCCCGCTGCACGAAACGGCACGGGTGTTCTCCTTGCTGATGCTGGTCATGGGGCTGGCACCCATCGTGGCGCCGACCTTGGGCGGTATCATCGTCGGCAGCCTGGGGTGGCGTTATATCTTTATCCTGCTCGGCGCGGTCGCCGGGCTGATGCTGCTCGGTGTGCTGCTGATACTGCCCGCTACCGCCGGTCACGGCCGCCGCGAGGCGCTGCGCCCCGGCCGGGCGTTGCGCGATTATCTTGCGGTGCTGTCGGTACCGGGATTCACGCCGCGCATGTTGACCGGCAGCTTTTATATCGCCGGTTTGTTCGCGTATCTGACGGCTTCGCCGCTGGTGTTCATGGACCTGTTCGGCATGTCCGGTCCCCGCTACGGCTGGACCATGGGATGCAACGCCCTGGCGCTGATTGTCGGCAGTCAGGTCAATGCCAGGCTTCTGAAACGTTCTTCCCTGGAAAGCGTGATGTGGGGCAGCAACCTGCTGCAGCTCGCTGCCAGTGCGCTGTTTGTGGCCGGGATGCTGGCAGGTGCCGTTTCCCTCGGGCTGGTGCTGGCCTTTGCCGCCTTGTACATGTTCTGCCTCGGTTTTCTACTGCCGGATGTGACGGCTTTGATCATGGAGCCTTTCGGCAGGGAACAGGCCGGCAGCGCCTCGGCGCTGTTGGGTGCGGTGCAGATGCTGGCCGGCGCCGTGGCCGCCGCCCTGGTGAGCTGGGGTTACGACGGCACGCTGGCGGTCATGGCCATCGGCATGCCGCTGTGCGCCCTTGCCAGCGTGGCGCTTCTGTGGCGGGAGCGCCGCGGAGGCCTGGCGCGCGTCTGACGCTACCCTTTTTTGTCCGAACCGGGCGGGGTTGAATTTTGCTCGCCAGCTGCTATGTTAAGCCAGTGCCAACATCACACGTCGGGGAGGAAACCATGGCCACCAAAATCGCGATCAACGGCTACGGGCGGATCGGCAGGCTGGCCCTGGCCGCCATGTACGAGCAGGGGCTTATCGGCACGGATCTGGACATCGTGGCGCTGGTCGATCTGAATCCGGATGCCCGTTATTTCGCTTACCGCACCCGCTACGATTCGGTGCACGGACGGTTCCCCGGAGAGGTTGCGACCGCCAGAAGCCGCGCCGAACTGGAGGTCGACGATACCCTGATCGTCAACGGCGACGAGATCCTGTGCCTGGCCGCCCCGGCCAGTCCCGACCGGTTGCCCTGGAAGGCCCTCGGGGTCGAATATGTCATCGAGGCCACCGGGCGATTCAACAGCATGGACAAAGCCGGCCTGCATCTGGCAGCGGGAGCCCGTAAGGTGATTCTGACGGCGCCGGGCAAAGGCGCGATGAAGAGCATCGTCATCGGCGTCAACCAGGACACCTATGATCCGCGCACCGACCATGTCATATCCACCGCTTCCTGTACCACCAACTGCCTGGCGCCGCTGGTGCATGTGCTGCTGAAGGAGGGCGTCGGCCTGGAGCAGGGGCTGATGAGCACCATCCATGCCTATACAGCCACCCAGGAGACCGTCGACAGCCCCTCTAAAAAAGACTGGCGCGGCGGACGGGCGGCGGCCATCAATATCATACCTTCCACCACCGGGGCGGCTCGCGCCGTGGGGGAGGTGATTCCCGAGGTCAGGGGCAAGCTCACCGGCATGGCTTTTCGCGTGCCCACGCCCGATGTGTCGGTGGTCGATCTGACCTTCCGCACCGCGCGGGCTACCTCCATCGAGGAAATCGACGGCTTGATGAAAAAGGCTTCGGAAACCTACCTCAAGAACATTCTGGAGTACATGACCGAGCAACTGGTGTCTTCCGATTTTCTCAATTCCACCAGTTCCTCCATCTACGACTCGCCCGCCACCCTGCAGAACAACCTGCCAGGAGAGTCGCGTTTTTTCAAACTGATCTCCTGGTACGACAATGAGGTCGGCTATGCCAACCGGGTGGTTGACATGCTGCGCCTGATGATCGCCTCTCAGAAGTAGGCCGCAGGGCATTTATCCGGGCCTGCTTCCACCCCCGACAGGGCCGGCGATCGCCGGCCCTGTCCGTTTTTACGGGTTTTTTGTGGAACGGGATGCTGCAAAAAATCTTTTGGGGAAAGGTGGCGGGCAGTTTTATACTGTGGCCGGATCTGTCTGTTCTGATTTCCATTCCGGCCAAAGGGCAAGGACGCTGTTCGATGGCGGGTCTGTCTTTTCCCGAAAACAATTCGGAGCCGAGTACATGCACAGAATCGTGGTACATGGGGGCAATGCGCACCGGGATGATTTCCTGGCGGTCAGCGTTCTGCTGGCTACGCTGGAAGAGGCGGAAGTTTTGCGTTGCGATCCTTCCTCCGAGCATCTCGCCGATCATAAAACCTACGTTGTGGATGTCGGCATGGAGTACGATCCGGCGCGGCTGAATTTTGACCACCACCAGGACAAATCCCTGCCATGTGCCTTCCACCTGGTCATGCAGCACCTCGGTCACCACCAGGACGCCCAGGCGGTATTCGGCTGGTATCCCTTCATGAGCATGATGGACGTCAGGGGGCCGCACAGGACCGCGGAGCATTTTGGCGTCGATGCCAGCGTACTGCTGGCGTCCTCTTCCCCAATCGACGGTTATATTCTTTCCAGGTTTGCCAGGCTCGAGGTGCTGTGTCCGGAAGATCTGCTTTACCGGTTCATGCGGGAAATGGGGAAGGACATGCTCGCTTTGATCCGGCTCAAGAAAGAGCGGCTGGGAAGGCTGAAGCGGGAGGCGCGCATCGTTGCGGTGAAGCAGTTCAAGGCGGTGGTGTGCTGCATCGAGGATAACCCGAAGCTGTCCATGGAGCTTTATCTGAAATCCCTGGCCGATGAGAGCGTCGTGATCTGCATCACGCCGTCGGTGCGGGGTGCGGGGTGGGAGTTGCTGCGCCTCGGCGACAGCAGGCTGGTCGATTTCCGTGCCATTGCCGATTGCCCGGAAGTCCTGTTCGTGCATGCCAACGGCTATATCGCTACCACGCGCAGCCTGATTCCTCTCGAACAGGCGGTGCAACTGGCTTCGCGGGCGGTGGTGGAGCCTGCCTTCGAATCAGATAAGTAGCCTCGCTTCCTGACGACAGTTCGCCTTTGCCTGCCTGCTGCGCTATCTGCGGCCGGCCAGCCAGGCGCAGCCGATGGCGCCATTGTGCTGGGGATGGGCCGGGATGAGGATCTCGGCGGAGCTGAAGCGACGCAGCAGTTCGACGAAGGCGCCGTTTTTAGCTACGCCGCCGGTCAATACGAGGGTATCCTGGGCGAAGCGCGCCAGCATTGGTGCCACCCGCTTGATAAGTGTCTGATTGACACCGGCGCACAGGGCTTCGAGGGAGTGACCCTCGATGATCTTGCCGATCAGCTCGCTCTCGCCGAAAATGCCGCAGGTCGCATCGAGTGAAACCGGATGCTCGAAATGGCTGGCCAGCTCCTCCAGGGAAACATCAAGCACCTTGGCCATGTTTTCCAGGTAGCGCCCCGATGAGGCAGCGCATTTGTCATTCATCAGGAAATCGACCAGAATACCATCTTCGAGGCGGGCGACCTTGCTGTCCTGTCCACCCAGATCGAGCAGGGTAAAGGTTTCCCGGCCGGTCTGAAAGCGTGCGCCGGCGATGTGGGCCTGAATTTCAGGGACCACGGTGGCGCCGGCCAGATTGATGGTGTTGCGTCCGTAGCCGGTGGCGGTCAAGGGCGTGGTTTGCCATTCCTCGGGCGACAGAAGACCCAGATCCTGGTAGGCGAGCAGCAGCCGGTCGTCGCGACGGCAGGCGTAACGCTTGTAAAAGGGGATGGTATCGTAGCTGTGCAGCCAGGCGATGGCCTCACCGTCAAGGGCCGCGAATTTGACCTGGCGGCTGCCCAGGTCGATGCCGATGCCGGTCATGAATGCCTCGCCTTGATCATTTCGATGAATCCCTCCAGCCGGATCCGCGTGCGCGCATCGAGGGGCCCGGGACGGTCGCCTTCGAGGGTCAGGATCGGCAGTTGCCGCAGGCGGCGTCGCACGATGAGGTCCTCGATCTGGCGAAAACAGAAAGACTGCACATAATGGATGACGCCGTCGATGCGGCGGCGCGCGATTTCCTTTTCGATGTCATCCAGCCGCACGAACACGTCGTAGGGATAGGTGTAGCTGCGGTATTGTTCGACCAGCGATGTGGCGTGGTACGGCATGGAGAACTGGCGCTGGGTTTCGTTGAACACCACCCGGCCGCCGAGTTCTTCGGTGACAGCATACAGATCGGTGAAAATCGGCGGTACGCCGATGTAGGCCAGGCGCAGACCGTCCGGAAGGGGATCGCGACGCCGGGCCTCTTCCAGGAAGGCATCCGCCTGCTGTTCAAAGACGGCCGGCTCGCCGTTCATGTCGGAGGTGCAGACCTGCCAGAGATGGTTTTCCGTGCCGGTGACCCGGTTTTCCTCCCAGGTGAGCCGATCGATTTCGTGAACCCGGGCGCGGATGGCATTGAGGTAGCGCCAGGCTTCCTCGGTTTTTTGTGGAGTGACGCCGAAGTGCTCCGCCAGCTTGCGCATCTCATGTTCCAGGGTAATGCCGGAGCGATCGTAGGGGTAGGCAAAGGGGATGGTGGTTATCCCCTGCAGCTGCAGCACCTCCATCAGCGCCTTGGTGTTGGAACAGTCCCCTTCGGTCACGGCGATGATCTCGCGGATGCCGTGATGCAGGGCGGCGCTGTAGAGTCCCTTGATCCAGCCGCAGCAATTGCGGGGGAAGCCGGCCATTTCCGCCTCGTCGATGAGGGACTGGCAGGCGGGGTCTTCAATGAAGATATTGTTCAGATCGACGGGCCGCCGGCCTGCGGCGATGACGATTTCCAGGGGGATGGTAGTGGTAAATCCGACCATAGTGCTGATATCTGTATGAACCTCAGTCCTGTCTTATGAACAGGTAGTAGATGAAAACGAAGACCAGAATGGCGCCGCCGCCAGCGAAAACCAGAACCGGCGAACTGCCGGCGCTGTCGATGGCTGGTTTCTGCTGCAGGGTATAATCGACGACGCAGGCGTAGCCCACCGTGGTCAGCATTATGAAAAGCAGCGCCTGCCGTTTCAGAATGATGGCGATCAGACAAATGGCCCCGACGATCGTCAGAAACCAGGGGTTGTAAATCAGGTCGCCAAGATTTGCCTCGCGCAGCATGGTCATGACATGCTCGGTGCGCAGTTTTTCGAGAAAATCCCTGGCTGTCGAAAGGTCCATCAGCGATCATCCTTTCCTGGGGCAACCACGAACCTGTATAACTTTTTTATCGAAAGAATCGCTAATATATCAGAGAGGCCGGCCAATCCCAAGCGCAAAATAGCGATGCATCTTGACTTTGCGTCTGGGTTGAACCTAGTATACCCCTTTTAAAGCTGCCACGTAGA
>NZ_JBFWJQ010000016.1:0-34936 GCF_050253115.1 Syntrophotalea sp. | reverse complement strand
CGGTGGCGGTTCCGGTGGCGGTTCCGGTGGCGGTTCCGGTGGCGGTTCCGGTGGCGGTTCGGGCGGCGGTTCCGGTGGCGGTTCCGGTGGCGGTTCCGGTGGCGGTTCCGGTGGCGGTTCCGGCGGTGGTTCCGGCGGTGGTTCCGGCGGTGGTTCCGGCGGTGGTTCCGGCGGTGGTTCCGGCGGTGGTTCCGGCGGTGGTTCCGGTGGCGGTTCCGGTGGCGGTTCCGGTGGCGGTTCGGGTGGCGGTTCGGGTGGCGGTTCCGGTGGCGGTTCGGGTGGCGGTTCGGGTGGCGGTTCCGGTGGCGGTTCCGGTGGCGGTTCCGGTGTGATTATCGGGACAGTGTCAGTGGCTGGCTTGCAACCAACAAGAACCGGCACGCCCCGCTTGGTTGGTTACTTGCCCTGTTATATCGTTCAGGGTATCGGACCGGTTGCCCCGGTTGCAGGTGAGGACGTTTCGGAGTCTGCCGCGGGTGGATCGTATCCGTTATCGGAGCGTCCGCTGCTTTGGGTCGGTGTCGGGCTGTTTATCGGTATCGCGATTTTGGCAAGCCTGGCGGTTCATGCTGTCGAAAAAAGGTATTGGCGTGCCGCTGTTTTGATTCCAGCCGGATTTATGCTTGCTTTTTTGATTTTCTATTTTTTTGCCGCACAGTCTTTAACTCTGGCGCAGATCATTCTCTCCCTGCTCGCCAAAGGAGGCGTAACGCTGATTACAGCTCTGCTGGTCGGTCTTCCCTTTAAAATTTATCGGAGTCGAAAAGCAACAGTGGTGTGATGGCAGAGAATGCGGGGATGCCCTCAGGCCAGGCCACGGCGGCGCATTTCCTGTTTGATCCACGACTTCTGGGAGGGTGTGAGGCGCTGCGAGGCGGCCAACTGGATAATTTCCGGACCTCGCATGCCCGGCAGCCAGAGAGCGAACCAGATGCCGGGGGTGCGTGGGTGTTTGAGGATGGCGGTGCGCAGGGTTTTGCGTGCCTTCCAGCGCGGATGTCTGGCGATGATGGAGATGTTTTCGGCGTCGGCCCGGACTCCGCGCAGGAACCGGGCTACCGCCATCTCCTGCAGCCGGGGGTTTTCCAGACAGGGTTCCATGAGGGCCGGATGGCCTTCCTTGAGCAGTTCCGCCACCACGGTTGCGGTGGCGCGGCGGGCGAGGGTGATCTTGTTGCCCAGAGGGGTGGTGGGCAGGCGCTGGATGATAAGGCGTTCGGCGGCCAGTTTCTGGTCCGGTGCGACGCCGGGCAGAAAACAGATGTCCAGCAGTTCGAACAGGTGCAGCAGCGGCAGCAGGGTTTGCAGCAGTGACGTGGGCAGATGAGGATGCCTGATCAGCGCCCGCCGGACTTTATGGCTCTGGCGGGCGTTTTCGGTCTGGTGAATGGCCCGCAGCAGATCCTCGCCAAGGTCCCTGCGCTTGAGCAGGGCCAGCAGATGCAGCTCATTCAGCGCCCGGTTTCGGAGTGCGGTGTGCAGCACCTCGGGCGCGGGATCCTGCATGGTGATGAACAGTTCTTCGCGGCTGCCGGTGAGGGCACGACGCAGGCGGCGCGCCAGGTCTGCATCCATCGCTTGAACCTCCGATTGGCCATCCATGGGTCACGCAGGACACCATCGCGATCAGCTTTCGGCGCCGTATTCTTCCAGAAAATTCTTCTTGAAGGCGGCAAAATCGTTGTTTTCAATCGCTTGCCGCACTTCGCTCATCATGTTCAGGTAAAAATGCACGTTGTGAATGGCGGCCAGGGTTGCCGACAGGATTTCATTTGATTTGAACAGGTGATGCAGATAGGCGCGGCTGAAATTGGCGCAGCAATAACAATTACACGAAGCATCCACCGGAAAAAAATCCCGCCGGTAGCGCCGGTGTGTCAGACGGATGCGCCCGCGCCGCGTGAACAGGGTGGCGCTGCGGGCATAGCGGGTCGGAATGACGCAGTCGAACATATCCATGCCGCGCTCGACGCTTTCCAGGATATCCTCGGGCAGTCCCACCCCCATCAGGTAGCGCGGCTTGTTTTCGGGCAAGCGGTGGGCCGTATAGTCGACGACTTTCTTGAGCAGATCCAGCCCCTCGCCGACGCTGACGCCGCCGATCGCGTAACCGGGGAAATCCATTCCGGTCATCTGCCGGGCGCACTCCTGGCGCAGATCCTCGTAGATGCTTCCTTGTACGATGCCGAAAAGCGCCTGATCGGCACGGCCGTGACTTTTCAGGCAGGCCTCCGCCCAGCGCAGGGTTTTGCGAATCGATGTCGCGGCGTAGGCGTGGGTCGAAGGGTAGGGGATACATTCGTCAAACGCCATGATGATGTCGGCGCCAAGGGCATTCTGGATCGCCATGGCCTCGGAAGGCCCCAGAAAGATTTCTTCCCCGGTGATTTCATGACGGAAAAACACCCCGGTTTCGGTGATGCGTTTTTTCGGCAGCGAGAATACCTGAAAGCCGCCGCTATCGGTCAGAATCGGCCGATTCCAGTGCATGAAACGGTGCAGTCCCCCGGCTTTTTCAATCAAGCCCTCCCCGGGCGCAAGGTGCAGGTGGTAGGTGTTGGAAAGGATGATCTGCGCGCCGGTCTCCTCAACCTGGGCCGGGGTCATGGCTTTCATGGCGCCATGCGTGCCGACCGGCATGAAAATCGGGGTTTCTATGGTGCCGTGCGGTGTCGAGAGCCGGCCGCGGCGTGCGGCGGTTCCGGAATCCCTGGCGAGTAATGAAAATTCAAACATGGTCGCGGCCATCCCTGGAATTTTGAAGGTAGAATAAGAAGGTGCAGGATGCGGCCGGCTGTTTTCGACCACGCCGGGACTTTAGCAGAAGGATTCGCCGAAAGCAACCATCCGGGGCTGTCGTTTCCACGGGGCGGGCCTTGCGGCGGGTTGTCCTGGCGCAAAGCGCCAAAAAGCATTTGTCTGTGAAATTTGTTACTATTTTGACAGGTCGTTTCCCTGTGGCAGGGGCAGGCGGATCAGAATGGATCTTGCAGGATGTGCGATGCCCGTCGGCAGGCATCATCCTGACGGCACGGATGAAAGGAAGCACCTATGACGCGTGGTCTTTTCTGGCAGTTGATCATTGTTGTGACAACCATCCTGATGGTCAACTACGCGTTGACGAAACTGACGCCGCCAACCCGGGAGACGGTTGCGGAGGTGAGTTACAGTCGTTTCAAGGCGGAACTGGGTGCCGAAAATGTGGCAGCCGTCACCTTTGAAGGCAACAGCCTGGACGGTCGCCTGAAGGAACGGGTATTGCTGGAGGGTACCGCCGAAACAGAAGGCGACAAGAGCTTCCTGCTGTTTCGCACCACCCTGCCGCCCGTGTCCGACCCGCAATTGCTTCAGGAACTGGAAAAACGTAAGGTCGAGGTTGCTGTGCGTCCCGAAAAAAAACCGTCGGCCTGGACCACCGCCCTGATTTATCTCTTTCCGTGGCTTCTGATCATCGGTGTCTGGTGGTTCATCCTCAAGGGGATGCGCACCCGGCAGGGGCCCGGTGGCGGAGTCATGGGCGGTTTCGCCAAATCCGGCGCCAAAATGTATACCAAGGAACGATCCCGCGTGACGTTTGCCGACGTGGCCGGGCTTGAGGAAGCCAAGCAGGAATTGATGGAGATCGTGGAATTTCTGCGCAATCCCAAACGGTTCATGCGGCTGGGGGCCAAGGCGCCGCGCGGCGTGCTGCTGGTGGGACCGCCAGGCACCGGCAAGACCCTGATGGCGCGCGCCGTGGCGGGAGAAGCGGGGGTGCCGTTCTTCACCATCTCGGCCTCCCAGTTTATCGAAATGTTTGTCGGCGTGGGCGCCAGCCGGGTTCGCGATCTTTTTGGAAATGCCAAGAAAAATGCGCCCAGCATTATCTTCATCGATGAACTCGATGCCGTCGGGCGTTCCCGCGGCACCGGCCTTGGCGGCGGCAACGACGAGCGGGAACAGACTCTCAATCAGCTGCTGTCGGAGATGGATGGCTTCGAAGCCCATGACGAGGTGATTGTCATGTCCGCCACCAATCGTCCGGACGTTCTCGATCCGGCCCTGCTGCGTCCCGGCCGCTTCGATCGACAGGTGGTGGTGGAGCGTCCCGACTGGCGCGCCCGGGGGGAGATCCTCAAGGTGCACACCCGCAAGGTGCCGCTGGCAGACGATGTCGATCTGCAGCTTCTTGCCCGCAGCACGCCGGGGATGTGCGGCGCCGATCTGGAGAATCTGGTTAACGAAGCGGCCCTTATCGCGGCCCGCGAGGATGCCCAGCAGGTTTGCATGGCCCATTTCGAGCGGGCCAAGGACCGGGTGCTCATGGGTACCGAGCGCAAACTGGTCATGTCTCAGCAGGAAAAGCGCATCACCGCTTACCATGAGGCGGGGCATACCCTGCTGGCGCGCCTGAGCCCCGGCGCCGACCCGATCCACAAGGTGTCGATTATTCCGCGCGGTCAGGCCCTGGGGGTGACGCAGCAGTTGCCGGTGGATGACCGCTATCACTATTCCCGCACCTACCTGATGACCCGCATCGCCGTCAGCCTCGGTGGACGGGCCGCCGAAAAGGCGGAGTTCGAGGAGCTGTCCACCGGCGCCCAGAACGACCTCAAGCAAGCCACCGAACTGGCCGAAAAAATGGTCTGCCAGTGGGGCATGAGCGAACGCATCGGTCCCATGAGTTTCAGTCGCGGCGAAGAGCACCCATTTCTGGGCCGCAAGCTTGCCAGCGACAATTCATTCAGCGAACACATGGCCTGGATAATCGACCAGGAGATCGAAAAGATCGTCAAGACCGGCGAGCAGCAGGCCGATGAGATCATCGGTGGCAATCTGTTCGCATTGGGAAAACTGGCCGAAGCCCTGCTCGAGGAAGAAGTTCTCGACAGCCGGAGGGTGGATGAAGTGCTGCGCGAGGCCGGCATCGAGGTGAAGAGCACGGCCCGGACAAAATCCGAAGAAGGCGTTTTGCTGCAGGGTGAATTGGCGGGCGGCGGGGTGGAGAACTGAGGGTGGTTGCGTTGCGTGGCTGTCGGTGATATCGGGGGTGGTAACCGTGACTTGACAGTCGTTGCAGGTTCTATAGACTGGCGGTGTTGTGATCCCCGGCCAATGCAATGAACGATGATTTCAAGGAGGCGCAGATATGCAGATTCACCCTCTGGCGGGACAGCCGGCACCGAAGTCGATCCTTTGCAACATTCCAAGGTTGATCAGCGATTACTATACGCGGCACCCCGACCCGGACGATGAGACCAACCTGGTCAGTTTCGGTACATCGGGGCATCGCGGCTGTGCGACCCATGGATCGTTCAACGAGGATCACATTTTCGCCATCGTGCAGGCAATCTGCGATTACCGGGCCGCTGCGGGCATCGACGGGCCTTTGTTCCTGGGTATGGACACCCATGCGCTTTCCGAGCCGGCCCACGCCACGACATTGCAGGTGCTGGCGGCCAACGGGGTACAGGTACGCATCGCAGCCGGTTCGGGCTATACTCCCACGCCGGTCATCTCCCACGCGATTCTCGCCTGGAACCGCTGGCGGAAGCAACATCGGGCCGACGGCATCGTTATTACGCCATCCCACAACCCGCCGGATAATGGCGGCATCAAGTACAACCCACCCCATGGCGGCCCGGCCGACACCGACGTGACTGCAGCGGTTGCCGACCGAGGCAACGCTTATCTGCGCCACGGCCTGAAGGGGGTGAAGCGTGTCCCGTACCCGCAAGCCCTCGGCGCATCCACCACCGTTTCGCACGATTACGTGACACCTTATGTGAATGACCTCATTCATGTCATCGACATGGAAGCGATCAGGGACGCCGGTCTGCGCATCGCGGCTGACGCTCTGGGCGGATCCGGTCTCGGCTACTGGCGTCCGATCGCCGAGAAGTACGGACTGAATATCGACGTGATTCATGGATGCCCGGATCCGACCTTCGGCTTCATGTGTGTCGACAAGGATGGCAAGATCCGTATGGACTGTTCTTCCGCCAGTGCCATGGCGGGCCTGATCGGACTCAAGGACGATTATGATATCGCTTTCGGCAATGATCCCGATTTCGACCGTCACGGTATCGTGACCCCGTCGGCGGGGCTGATGAATCCCAATCATTATCTGGCGGTGGCCATCAACTATCTTTTCCGTCACCGAAGCGGTTGGAGCCAGACCGCCGCGGTTGGCAAGACATTGGTGTCATCATCGATGATCGACCGCGTCGCCGCCGATCTGGGACGCCCGCTATCGGAAGTGCCGGTCGGATTCAAATGGTTCGTCGACGGCCTGGCCGACGGCAGTTGCGGTTTTGGCGGTGAAGAAAGTGCCGGAGCTTCCTTTTTGCGCATGGACGGCTGCGTATGGTCCACCGACAAGGACGGCATCATTCTCAGCCTGCTGGCGGCGGAGATTACCGCCGTCACCGGACGTGACCCGGCCCAGCATTACCAGTACCTGGCGCGCAAGTTCGGCGACCCTGTTTATGCCCGCATCGACGCCGGTGCCACGCCTGCCCAGAAAGCGGTGCTTGGCAATCTTTCCCCCGCACAGGTTGCGGCTACCCACCTTGCCGGAGAACCGATTCGGGCCAAACTTACCCGTGCTCCCGGCAATGGTGCCGGTATTGGCGGCCTCAAGGTCGCGGCTGAAAATGGCTGGTTTGCGGCCCGTCCGTCGGGCACCGAGGATATTTACAAAATTTATGCGGAATCATTTCTCGGCGAGGCGCACCTGAATCAGATCCAGGACGAGGCGCGCGCTATCGTCGGCGCGGCGTTGAAGGCTGCAGGGGTTTAGGAAACAGCGAAGGCCCGCGGCAAACCGCGGGCCTTCGCTGTGTTGCAGACGGTTCCGAGACGGATCAGCGCAGGTTGTAGAATACTCCCCGGCCGTTGAAACAGGCGGCGTCACCGAGCTGATCCTCGATGCGCAGCAGCTGATTGTATTTGCATACCCGGTCGGTGCGGCTGGCGGATCCGGTTTTGATCTGTCCGGCATTGGTGGCCACGACCAGGTCGGCGATGGTGGTGTCTTCGGTTTCGCCGCTGCGGTGGGAGACGACGGCGGTGTAGCCGGCGCGTTTGGCCATTTCGATGGCTTCCAAAGTTTCGGTCAGGGTGCCGATCTGGTTGAGCTTGATAAGGATGGAGTTGGCGATGCCCTTGTCAATGCCCTGTTTGAAGATTTTGGTGTTGGTGACGAACAGGTCGTCGCCGACAATCTGGATACGCTTGCCGAGTTTGTCGGTCAGCAGCTTCCAGCCGTCCCAGTCGTTCTCGGCCATGCCGTCTTCGATGGAGACGATGGGGTATCGATCGACCAGATCGGCATAAAAATCGACCAACTCAGCGGCGGTCTTGAGCGGTTGGGCTTCGTTGGCCAGATTGTATCTGCCGTCGGCGTAGAGTTCGGAAGCCGCCACATCGAGGGCCAGCAGCACATCTTCACCCGGTTTGTAGCCGGCGACCCGGATGGCTTCCATGATAACCTCGAGGGCTTCCTCGTTGCTTTTGAGATTGGGGGCAAAGCCGCCTTCGTCGCCGACGGCGGTGTTGCAGCCGCGCTTTTTCAGCACCGACTTCAGGGCGTGGAAGATTTCCGCGCCCATGCGCAGCGCTTCCCTGAAGCAAGAGGCGCCGGCGGGCATGATCATGAATTCCTGGATGTCGACATTGTTGTCGGCGTGGGCGCCGCCGTTGAGGATGTTCAGCATCGGCAGCGGCAGTTCGCGGGCATTGGGGCCGCCCAGGTACTGGTACAGGCTCAGGCCGAGTTCGTCGGCGGAGGCCCTGGCGCAGGCCAGGGAAACGCCGAGCATGGCATTGGCGCCGAGGTTTGATTTGAACTCGGTGCCGTCGAGTTCGATCATCCTGCGGTCGATGGCTGCCTGTTCCGTCGAATCCCACCCCAGAAGCTCGGCGGCGATCACGTTGTTGACGTTGTCCACCGCCTTGAGAACCCCCTTGCCCAGGTAACGGGCGGGGTCGCCGTCACGCATTTCCAGCGCTTCACGTTCGCCGGTGGAGGCACCGCTTGGCACGGCGGCGCGGCCCATGGCGCCACTTTCGAGATAAACCTCGACTTCAACTGTGGGATTTCCCCGTGAATCGAGGATTTCGCGGGCATAGATATCGACGATTTCGCTCATGATAAGCCCCTTTGCTAAAAGTGTTGGATTAATGAAGATTTATGCCGGCTGGGCGGCCGACCCTGTTATAGCATATTGGTTTGCAATTGGAACCTCTTTTTTGGTCTGGTCTGGTGACTGCAACCTCCGAAAAGGATTGATTTGCCCGCTGAACAATGGTAAAGGAAGAGTATCAAATTCTTAAAAATAAAAGGATATTTTTTGAATACACGGAATTCCCAGGGGAGGTTCGCGGCTGATGATCAGCGGCTCGCGAACCTCCTTTTCGGTCAAGCCAACAGCAACCTCAGGCAGATCGAGCGAATCCTCGGGGTACGCATTACCTCCAGGGGCGGCGAACTGCAGATTTTCGGGGACGATCATCAGACCGCGCTGACCCAGCGGCTGCTCGAGCAGTTGTATGAGGTACTGAAAGCGGATTACCCTCTGTACCCACCCGATATCGATTATGCCATACGCATTCTCAGCGCCGATGGCACGGTCCGTCTGAAGGATATTTTTCTCGACACCGTCTGCATTTCCGCGCGCAAGAAAATCATCTCGCCCAAAAGTCTCGCCCAGAAGGGCTATATCGACGCCATCCGTGGCAACGAGGTGGTGTTCGGCATCGGCCCCGCGGGGACCGGCAAGACCTATCTGGCCATGGCCATGGCGGTTTCCTTCCTGCTGAAAAAGGAAGTAGCGCGGATCGTTCTGGTGCGACCGGCGGTGGAAGCGGGAGAAAAGCTCGGCTTTCTGCCCGGCGACATTGCCGAGAAGGTCAATCCCTATCTGCGGCCCCTTTACGATGCTCTTTTCGATATGCTCGATTACGATCGCGGCCAGATGCTGATTGACAAGGGGATTATCGAGGTGGCGCCGCTGGCCTTCATGCGCGGGCGCACCCTCAACGATGCTTTCGTGATTCTCGACGAGGCGCAGAATACCACCGCCGAGCAGATGAAAATGTTTCTGACACGGCTGGGGTTCGGTAGTCGTGCGGTCATCACGGGCGACGTCACCCAGATCGACCTGCCGACCGGGCGCCGCTCGGGATTGCTGGAAGCGGTCGATGTCCTGCAGGACATCGATGGTATCCATTTCAACTATTTTTCCGATCGCGATGTCGTGCGGCATCCCATCGTCCAGGCCATTGTCAAGGCCTATGACCGTAAAAGGGGCGATGGGGCGGCCACAGGCAAAGGAGACACGGATTGCCATGACCGGCAAGACTGATCGCAAGCAGGAAACCCCTGCCCGCAGAGGCAGGCCTGCTTCCGTTTTCATGAGTTTGAGATTTTCGCTGGATCAGAACACCCAACGCAACCTGCTGCTGTTGCTGGTGAGTCTTCTGATTGCCTTTATCGTCATCCCCAAGGGCAATTTCATTCCCGGATTCTATCAGCCCGGCGACATCGCCCAGCGCAACGTCAAGGCTCCTCGCGACCTGCTGGTGCCCGACGAGGTGCTGACGGAAAAGAAACAGCGTGAAGCCGCCGATGCGGTGCTGCCGCTTTACGATTACGATCCGCGCGCGGGACACGATATCACGGAGCGTCTGAAGCAGTCCTTCATGATCCTCGACAAAGCGCCCGCACCGGAAACAGTGCGGCGAAAGGAGCTCGAAGCGCTGCTCGGCATCGGTTTGTCCGATGCGGAGCTGGCGGTGTTCCGCCGGGTAGCCTCGCGTCCGGAACAGGCTTCTCTTCTGGTGCAGTCACTGCGGGATGTCATGCAGAACCAGATCGTGGGAAATCTCAAGCTGTTTCAGACCGGGGGCGAGCACGGCATTGTGATGCGCAACCTGGTTACCCGGCAGGAACAGATTGCCCGGGGTCTTGACCAGGTGATCGGCATTGGCGATGCCATCGATATTGTGGGAGAGCAGCTCCGGGACATCCAGCCGTTGAACAATGGAGACCGGGCCGCGCTCATGGCCCAGGTCGGCAAGCTGTTGCGGCCGAATCTGACCTATAACCAGAGTGAAACCGAAAGCCGCAGACAGGCCGGCAGGGATGCCGTCAAACCGGTTCTCATGCAGGTCAAGAAAGGCGAGATGATCGTTCGCGAAGGCGAGCGGGTTACGGGCGAGCAGCTGGCCAAACTCAAGGCCTTTCGCGAGTTGGGCAGCGATCATCTGTCCCTGCGCATGGCGGCCGGGCTGTTTTTGATGATGTTGTTGCTGCTTTCCGTCGCGCACCGGTACGGACGGCGCAATATCAGCAAATACCGCGTGGACAACCGCGACCTGACATTCATGGCGGTGACTTTCGCCGGACTGTTCATCCTGGTCAAGCTGTCCATATTTATCTGCAGCGCCCTGGAAGGTTCATTCCCCTATATCGAGTCTTCCAGTTATTATTACGCCTTTCCCTTTGCGGTCGGCGCCATGCTGGTTCGCATCGTACTCAATTCGGAGGTGGCGCTGCTTTTCGGACTGGTCTTTTCCATGGTCGTCGGCCTGCTGTTCGGCGACAATCTGCATATGGCCCTGTTTGCCCTGGTCGGCAGTTTCACCGGTGGGCATTGGGTGCGGCACTGCATTCAGCGCACTACCCTCTATCAGGCCGGATGGCAGCTGTCCCTGGTCAATGTGAGCACGGTGCTGGCCACCCAGTTGATCGCCGGGCGCGGCTTCGATACCCAGATGTTCTACAAGGCCGGTTTCGGTTTTGCCGGCGGTTTCATCTGCGCGCTGCTGGTCACCGGACTGGTACCGCTGGTCGAGGCGCTGTTCAAATACACCACCAATATCAAGTTGCTGGAACTGGCCAACATGAATACGCCGCTGTTGCGCGAGTTGATGATCCAGGCTCCCGGCACCTATCACCACTCCATCATCGTCGGCAACCTGGCCGAGGCCGCTGCCGAAACCATTGGCGCCAATCCGTTGATGGCCCGCGTGGCGGCGTACTATCACGATATCGGAAAGATCCGCAAGCCCCTGTATTTCGTGGAGAACATCGGTACACAGGAGAACCGGCACAATAAACTCAGCCCTTCCATGAGCGCCCTGATTCTTATGTCTCATGTCAAGGAAGGAGCCGACATGGCCCGCGAAAACAAGCTTGGACAGACCCTGATCGATATCATTCGCCAGCACCACGGCACCGCCCTGATCAAGTTCTTTTATGACAAGGCCAAAAATCTCGAGGATCCGGGGGTTCAGCAGGTCAACGAACGCGATTACCGTTACCCGGGGCCCAAGCCCCAGACCCGCGAGGCGGCGCTGATAATGCTGGCCGACGCCATCGAGGCGGCCAGCCGCACCCTCACTGATCCGACCCCGGCGCGTATTCAGGGCATGGTGCAGAAGATCATCAACAATATTTTTATCGACGGTCAACTCGACGAATGCGAACTGACCCTCAAGGACCTGCACAACATCGCCAAGAGTTTCAACCGCATCCTGGCTGGCATCTTCCACCACAGGATCGATTACCCCGAGCCCGTTCACAAAGAACGGGAGAAGGAAACGGTCAAGAAGAAAAATGGGGATGATTCACATCGAGAACCGCCAAAAGAATCAAAAGATAGCGCTGGAAACGCTGCAAAAGGTAGCTCAGAGGATCTTAAACGACTCGGGATGTCCTGATGCCGAGTTGTCGGTGGTGATCGTCGACGACATCGAGATCCGCGAAATCAATCGGGATTATCTGCAGCGTGACAAGTCGACCAACGTCATCTCCTTCGCCATGCAGGAAGGGGAGGGCTCGGGACTGCACCCCGAACTGCTCGGTGACGTGATCATTTCCGCCGACACCGCGGCACGGGATGCGCGCGAAGCGGAGTTGTCTTTCGAGAGCGAGTTGTACTTTCTGCTGCTTCATGGCATTTTGCACCTGCTTGGCTACGATCACGAGCGTGGTACCCAGGAGCAGGCGCAGCTTATGGAAGAGCGTGAAGCGCAGCTGTTCGCCGGGATCCGGGAAGAATTTCTCAATGGCTGAGTGTCCGGCATGAAACCCGCCAAGGGCGTGCATTTCAGCTTCAACTGTGCCATCGAGGGATTTCTGTGGGCGGTCCGCACCCAGCAGCATATGCGCTGTCATTGCCTGGTAGCTGTCGGGGTGGTTCTGGCCGGGTTGATTTTCAGGGTGACCGCGCTTGAATTCATCCTGCTGGTGTTTGCCATTGTGCTGGTGCTTTTTGCCGAACTGGTCAATACCGCCTGCGAAACCCTGGTCGATCTGGCCTCGCCGGATTTCCATCCTCTGGCCCGCCGGGTCAAGGATGTTGCAGCGGGGGCGGTGCTGCTGGTCAGCGTGGGCGCCGCCATCGTGGGGTATCTGATCCTGTCAGGGTACGTCTTTGCCCCCCCCCGGCGACCAGCCGGCAAGCCATCTGGGCGGGGTAGCACCAGGGGAGCTGGCGGTTTTCAGTCTGGCGACGGTGATTCTGCTGGTGGTTCTGCTCAAGGCCTGGGCCGGGCGCGGCACGCCGCTTGAGGGCGGCATGCCCAGCGGCCATGCAGCCTTCGCTTTCTCCGTGGCGACCACGGTAGCACTGGCCCCGGTCGGCTCGGTGGTGATGCTCCTGACCCTGTCTCTGGCCGTTATGATCGCCCATAGTCGCATTTACATGGGGATCCACAGCGTACAGGAGGTTCTGGCCGGCGCCATGCTCGGTGCCGGGGTGACCTGGGTTCTGCACCTTTGTTTTGGCTGAAAGGCCCCGAAACATCGAGTTTTCCATTTATCCGGAGGAGACATTTGGACGACGACAGTTCTGGAAACAGGCCGGCTTTCTGGCACCGCCTCAAGGATGTGTTGCTGCCGGGCCGCCGGCGGATCCGTACCGAACAGGAATTGCAGGCAGTGATCGATGCCTCGGAAGAAGAAGGCATCATCAATGAAGAAGAAGGCGAGATGCTGCATTCCATATTCGAATTCGGGGAAACCATCGTACGCGAGATCATGGTTCCCCGCACCGATATGCGCTGCTGCAGCATCGATGCTTCAGTCCGCGAGGTTCTGGATGCCATCATCGACTCCGGGCACTCCCGCATTCCTGTTTACCAGGGCACGACCGATCACATCGTGGGGCTGATCTATGCCAAGGATCTTCTCAAATTCTGGGGCAAGGCATCGGCCGATATCGATCTGGCCGGCATCATGCGCGAGCCTTACTTCGTGCCCGAAACCAAAAAGATCGAGGAGCTGTTCAAGGAATTCCGTACCCGCCGGGTACATATGGCCATTGCCATCGATGAGTACGGGGGGACTTCCGGGCTGATCACCATCGAGGATCTGATCGAAGAAATTGTCGGCGACATCCAGGACGAATACGATCTGGAGGAGGACTGGCTGTTGCCGCAGGAGGACGACAGTTTGCTGGTTGATTGCCGCCTCAATATCGATGAATTCGAGGATTATTTCGGCATCACCATCTCTCGCGAGCGGTTCGATACCGTCGGCGGGTGGTTGTTTCATCTGTTGGGAAGGGTGCCCCACCGGGGCGAGGAAATCGTTTCTCAGGGACTGGTGATGACCGTCGAACAATGTGACGAGCGTAAAATTCATGCTGTGCGTGTGCGCCGTGACAGCGGCGCCGAAACGCCTTCCGCGCCATGAAACCGCGTCTCCCCGATACGGCCCTTTTGTGGGCCTTTTTTTCCGGACTATTGCTGGCCCTGTCGTTTCCCCGCCCGGACCTGGCAGCTTTTGCCTGGTTCGGGCTGGTGCCTTTGCTGCTGGTGTGCCGGGAACGGCCCTTCGCTACAGGGTTTGCCGCCGGCCTGGGGTTTTTCGGACTGGTTCTGTACTGGCTGAATATTGTCATGGTCCGCTACGGCCAGCTGCCGCCGCTGCTCTCCGGGGTCGCTTACCTGTTGTTGTGCGCCTATTTGGCGACCTTTTTCGGCGTTGCCATCTGGGGCTCCCGGCGTCTGCAGACACGCCTGGGCGTTGCCATGCCCCTGAGCCTGCCGGTCATCTGGGTGGCCGTCGAGTTCGTGCGCTCCTTCTTCCTCACCGGCTTTCCCTGGGCCAGCCTCGGTTACTCCCAGCAGAGTCGGTTGGCTGTTATTCAGTGCGCCGATGTTTTCGGGCCCTATGGCCTGAGTTTCCTGCTGGTTCTTGCCAATGCTACCCTGGCGGGAGTGGTATCATGGTTCCTGCGACGCCCGGAGACTTCGTTTCCGCGCCTTGCGCTGGCCGTCACCCTGCTGCTGATGGCGGGCAACCTGGCTTACGGCCGCTACCGGCTGGCCAATGATCCCGATCGTCGCGAAGCGGTTCTGAGGACGGTTCTGGTCCAGGGCAACATCGATCAGTCGCGGAAGTGGGATCCGGCTTACCAACGGGCGACCATCGATGTCTACCGTCGCCTGTCCCTGCAACCGGAGCAGCCGGCGCAGTTGGTGGTCTGGCCCGAAAGCGCCGTGCCGTTTTTTTTTCAGGAATCCGGTGCACTTTCGGAGCAGGTGCGGCAGGTCGCTGCCGACCGCAACGCCTGGCTGCTGTTCGGCAGTCCGGCCTATGAGGATATCAATCGACGCCGACATTATCTCAACAGCGCGTTTCTGCTGGCGCCCGATGGTGAGGAACTGGGACGTAGCGACAAGGTGCACCTGGTGCCCTTCGGAGAGTACGTGCCACTGAAAACCTTTCTGCCCTTTATCGATAAACTGGTGGTCGGGATTGGCGAGTTTTCCCCGGGGACTATCAGCCCCCTGCCGATGAACGGGCACAAGATCGGGGTGTTGGTCTGCTTCGAGGGGATTTTTCCGGAACTGGCCCGTGAATATGTGCGCCGCGGCAGCGATCTGCTGGTGAATATCACCAACGACGCCTGGTTCGGGCGTTCCTCGGCTCCATACCAGCATCTGGCCATGGCCCGCTTCCGCGCCGTGGAAAACCGCGTCTGGCTGGCACGCGCCGCCAATACCGGGATCTCGGCCCTGATTGCGCCCTCGGGACGCATCACGGCAAGGACCGATCTGTTCGAGACGGCGGCCCTGCAGGGCATTGCCGGACTTGGCAGCAGACCGACCTTTTATAACCGTTTCGGCGATATTCTGCCCTGCGTATGTCTTGTTACCGGCCTGGTCTGGTGTTTCAGCGCCTGGCGGCGCCGCGGCCTCGAAAGTTGAATGAATGGAATTATCGCTACGATTTTTTGTCACGGCGCCCAAGGGCATCGAATCCCTGCTGGCTGATGAACTGCGGGTGTTAGGTGCCCTCGACGTCTCGGAAACCCGGGCCGGCGTCTCTTTTCAGGGAACGTTGGAGACGGCCTACCGTGTTTGCCTGTGGTCGCGGCTGGCCAGTCGTGTACTGATGCCTCTGGCCGAATTCCCGGCTGCCGATGCCGATGCGTTGTACGCCGCTACCAGGGAAATTCCCTGGGAAGAACATCTGCGCCCCGGCGGTACGCTGGCCGTCGATGCGTCGGTACGGCGTTCGCAGATCCACCATTCACGGTTTGCCGCCTTGCGTGTCAAGGATGCGGTGGTGGACCGTTTCCGCGATCGCTTCGATCAGCGACCCTCGGTGGATCTCGAACGTCCTGCTATCCGCATCAATCTGCACATCGACCGCGATCAGGCGACTCTGAGCCTCGACCTGTCCGGCGACAGCCTGCACCGGCGCGGCTACCGGGCCGAAGGGGTGCTGGCGCCGCTCAAGGAGAACCTCGCCGCCGCGGTTCTGCTGCGGGCCGGATGGCCGCAGTTGGCGGCCCGGGGCGGCGCCCTGGTCGATCCTTTGTGTGGGTCCGGCACGCTGGTGATCGAGGCCGCGCTGATGGCTGGCGATTGCGCGCCCGGCCTGACCCGTCCCTATTGGGGATTTTCCGGCTGGCTGCAGCATCGCGCCGGTCTCTGGGAAGGGCTGCTGGACGAGGCTCGGCAGCGCCGCGAAGCAGGCTTGCAACGCTTGCCGGTCATGGTTGGCTACGATCGGGAGCGACAGGCGATTCGCGCCTCGCTGGAGAATGCCGACAAGGCCGGACTGCGGCAACATCTGCACTTTGAACGTTGCGAACTGAGTGATTTTCAGGCCGTTCCCGGGACCTCGGACTGCCCAGGCCTGCTGGTCTCCAATCCTCCCTACGGCGAGCGTCTCGGCGAGGTCAAAGAATTGCGTTCCCTTTATGAATTGCTGGGGCAAAAACTGCGCGAATATTTCGGCGGCTGGCAGGCCTCCATCCTTACTGGCAATCCCGATCTGGCCAAACATATCGGCGTTCGTGCCCAGAAGCTCTACACGCTTTACAATGGTGCCCTGGAATGCCGATTGCTCAATTTTGACATTGCCGAAGAACGCTTCTTTGGTGCCGATGCACCGCAGGCCCCGCTCAGCGAAGGGGCCCGGATGTTCGCCAATCGTCTGCGCAAGAACTACAAGCAGCTCAAGCGCTGGCTGCAAAAGGAGGATGTCACCTGTTTCCGGCTCTATGATGCCGACATGCCCGAATACGCCGTCGCCGTCGATGTGTATGAAGACCGCGTGCATGTGCAGGAATACCAGGCGCCGCCTTCCATCGATAGCCGCCAGGCAGAGCGACGCTTGCGCGAGGCGATGCGGGTGTTGCCGGAGGTACTGGAAGTCCAACCTGAAGCCATTTCCCTCAAGGTACGCCGCAAACAGAAAGGCTCCAGCCAATATCAGAGGTTCGACCGGACCGGCGAGCGTTTCGAAGTGCGGGAAGGCAACTGCTGGTTTCTGGTCAATCTGACCGACTATCTCGATACCGGCCTGTTTCTCGATCACCGTCCGACGCGTTTCATGCTGCAGGCCATGGCCGAGGGCAAGCGCTTCCTCAACCTGTTCGCCTATACCGGCACCGCCACCGTGCACGCCGTCAAAGGCGGTGCGGCCACAAGCGTTACCGTTGATATGTCCCGTACCTACCTCGAGTGGGCCCAGGCTAATCTGCGGCTCAATCAACTGGCCGGCCCGCAGCACCGTTTCATCGTCGCCGATGTGTTGCAATACCTGGAGCGGGAGAAGGAACACTACGATCTGATTTTCCTCGATCCGCCGACTTTCTCCACCTCCAAGTCGATGGAAACGACTCTCGATATCCAGCGCGATCACGTGTCCCTTATCCGCCTCGCCGCCAATCTGCTGAGCCCCGATGGAGTGCTGATCTTTTCCAACAACTTCCGTAAATTCCGCATGGATTTCGCGTCGCTGCCGGAACTGGAAATCGAAGACATTACCGCCGCTACCATCCCAAGGGATTTCGCCCGCAATCCGAGAATTCACAATTGCTGGCGGATTACGCGGCGTTAGGAGTTTGTCGGGGTTCAAAACAAGGGGTGGGGCATGAGGGGCTTTTTGTTTTGTGTGATGCTGGGTCTGGCGCTGCTGTTGGCTGCCTGCGGGGATCGATACATCGACGACCGCGCCGGCTTGATGAGCGCCGATGAAGAGCTGCGGTTGCGGACTTTTCAGAAAAAACTGCTGCAGGAACTCGACATCGAACTGCAGGTCGTGGTGCTGGATGACGCCTGCGGCGATCTGGACTCGCTGTCGGCACAGCTTGTCGAACAGCATGGCATCGGGAAACGCACCAGGGGGACCCGCGGGGTTTTGCTGCTGGTCGATCCGGTTGGCCGGCAGGTGCGCATGGAGATCGGCTACGATCTGGAGGGGATCTTTCCCGACGCCTTCATCGGTTATATCGAGCAGCGCCAGATGGCGCCCTTCTTTGAAGCGGGGCGCCTCGGCGCCGGGATCGAGGCAACCGCCGAACTGGTGGTCGGCAAGGCCCTTGGCGCCATTGACGAGGCTGGTTACGATCCGTCGGCCGCAGCGGGCGGTTTGGCCCACCTTTCGGGGGGCGGCGGGGCGCGCAGCGCCGTTGACATCGGCATCGGCGTGGTGGACAAGCCGCTGCTCGAGGACGCTTCGGCTTTTGGCGCCCAGTCTTCGCCGGAGCAGGCTCTGGAAGCCTATCTGGAAGTGCTTCGCGGGCACATCAAGGACCCCGGACTCGGCCTTTATTCTCCTGAAACCCAGGACTTTTTCCGCCAATGGCTGGTGACCGACGCCCAGCAGGACAATGAGCGGCGCAAGCTGGAGTCTCATATCGGTCAGGGCAAGGTTTTTCAGCATGACGGCCGGGCCGTGATCCGGTTTCCGTTGGCCGAGACGGGCGCGGCACCTTATTTTCTGGTTTGGGGCGACGGCGGCTGGATGCTTGATTTTGCATCCATGCACAAGCTGATCGGCTTCAATCATCGCAATCAGTGGCACTTGCGCAGCCTCGATCACAACTATATGTTCGGCTTTGTCGACTGGCGCTTCGATCGACACGGATTTCCCTGCGCCAAACCTTGATTGCGCCGACAGATCCTTGTTCAGAGGTGCTGCCAGGGTACCTTTTCCCTGGTCTTTGCGGCCGGGCCGGGGAGTTTGTCAGATCCCCAACGTATGCTCCCAAAGGATTTTCAGGCCGATGCCGATGAGGATGACGCCGCCGGCAATCTCCACGGGCCGGCCCCAGCGGGCGCCGGCCCGGCGGCCAAGCAGCATGCCGATCACTGTCATCACCAGGGCAACCATGCCGATGACCAGCGCAGGAAACCATACCGAAATGCCGACGATGGCCAGTGACAAGCCCACCGCCAGGGCATCGATACTGGTCGCGACCGACAGCATGATAAGCGACATGCCCCGTGTCGGGTCATCCCGCGATGCACGGGTTTCCCCGTCCTGAAACGCCTCCCGAATCATTTTCCCGCCTACAAACGCCAGTAGGGCGAAGGCTACCCAGTGGTCGTAGCTCTCGATCCAGCGTTGCACGGTGAGGCCGGCCAGCCAGCCGACAACCGGCATCATGGCCTGAAAAAGGCCGAAGTGCCAACCGAGGCGGAACAGATGTCTGGCGGTCAGCCGTTCCAGTACCAGGCCGCAGCCGAGAGCCACGGCAAACGCGTCCATGGCCAGGGCAATCGCCAGGCCGAAAAGCGTGATCATATCCATTAAAACCTGTCTTTCCAATCATGTTCCGACCTTTTGATCGGTATGTGCAACGCGGATTTTTGGGGCGTTCCGGAAGCCACGTTTGCTGCTGGGAAGGGCTGGCGTCTGTGCCGGCTGGCAGTCTGCCCCGACCACGGTTTCTGCCCGCGAACAGGCGCGCATTCTAGCACAGGTACGCTACCGGCAGCGAGGCGAGAATGGATTTTTCGAAGGATTGACGTCTGGTTGACATACGTCCGGAGACTTTGAGACCTGGCATCTTCGCAAAAACTTTTCTATTCAAAAAAATCATGCTATATAGTGAAAAAATCAATGAAAGCTCGAGCCGCATGGTTCTAGCTACCTGCTCGATACCTTTTTTGAGGATGTTCATGAACCTGAAACAGCTTGAAGTATTCATTGCCGTTGCGGACAGCGGCAGTTTTTCCCGAGCCGCGGAATCTGCTTTTCTCACCCAGTCAACCGTCAGTCAGCACATCTCATCGCTTGAAAAAGAGTTCGATTTGAAATTGCTTGACCGGACCGGAAAGGGGGCGTTTCCCACCGAGGCCGGAAAACTGCTGCTGGAGCACGCCCGGCGCATCCTTCAGGAAGGCCGGGACGTGGCACTGGCTCTCAATCGTTTTCGGGGGCTTGCCGAGGTGGCCCTGAAAATCGGTGGCAGCAATATTCCTGCATGCTACATGATCCCGGACTGCATATTTTCCTTTCGGGAGAACTATCCCGGCGTTGTCATAACCCTTTATCAGGGTGACAGCAGGGAGACCCTTGAGCGGCTCAAGTGTGAAGAAGTGGAGTTCGCGCTGGTCGGCACCACCTTCGCTGAGAAGGATCTGGTTTTTACGCCCCTTGCTCCCGACAGGATATCCCTGGTGGTGCCGGCGGGTCATCGCTGGTACGGCAAAAAGGACATTGCCGTGGAAGAGCTTCTGGATGAGCCCCTGATTCTTCGCGAATCGGGTTCGGGAACCGGCAGTTCCTTTCGCGACGCACTGGTCAGGGCGAACCTCGATCCCGATCAACTGAACGTTTCCTTGTGTCTGGGCAGCAACGAAGCGGTCAAACAGGCCATTCTGAATGGTGCCGGCATCTCCTTTGTGTCCGAACTGTCGGTCAGAAAGGAATGCGAGCGCGGAGAACTGTTTCTTGTCGCGGTCCGGGGAATGGTCATTTCCCGGCATTTTTATCTCGTGACCCGGAGGGGGCGATCGCTTTCTCCCGCCGCCGAAGCCTTTGTCGACAGCATTTTGCAACGTTTTGGCCTGGAATAGTGCGCGGTGGCCGATCTGTCCGGCGCGGCGACACTTTCTAAAACGGGCATAAGAGGTTGCATAAATTCAAATGATCGGGTAGTATCTGCTGCGCATTGGAAACGATACGGGAGAGCGCTCAGGGCCGGGTTCTGGCTGCTGGCAGTGTTATAGAACCCCGGACTCGTGCCATGCAGATCCGTTATTGCAGATCATGGAAGCGCGTCGGTCGCTGGTGGGCCGCCCGGTCTTCAAAACCGGTGTGGGGGGTGAGAAACTTCCCAGGTGGGTTCGATTCCCATGCGCTTCCGCCAAATTCCCCGCTCCCCACCCGGTTTTTCTGAAATACAGCGCATCCGGTTTTCTTTCCGTTCCACTATCGTGTCTCACAGCAGTTGGTAAGGGCATTGTATGAAACACCTTATTCTTGGTACCGCCGGGCATATAGACCATGGCAAAACATCGCTGGTCAAGGCCCTGACGGGCATCGATACGGACCGTCTCAAGGAAGAGAAGGCAAGGGGCATCACCATCGAACTCGGTTTCGCGCATCTGGAATTGCCGGACGGCGTGCAGTTCGGGATTGTGGACGTTCCTGGCCATGAGCGATTTGTGCGGGCCATGGTGGCTGGTGTTGGCGGCATGGACCTGGTCATGCTGGTGATTGCCGCCGATGAAGGCGTTATGCCCCAGACTCGCGAACACCTGGAGATCTGCCAGTTGCTCGGGGTCAGGCAAGGTCTGGTGGCCCTTGCCAAGTGCGACATGGTGGATGAGGAATGGCTGCATCTGGTGATGGAAGAGGTGCGCGATTATCTGGCGGGAAGTTTCCTGGAACAGGCACCGATCATCCCGGTTTCGTCAAAAACCGGCGCCGGCCTGGATGAGCTCAAGGCCACCCTGGGGCAGCTTGCCGCCGAAATAGAGGAAAAGCCCACCGACGGCCCTTTCAGGCTGCCGGTTGACCGAGTTTTTACCGTTGCGGGATTTGGCACCGTCGTTACCGGCACCCTGCTTTCCGGGGAAATCGCCACTGGCGATGAGGTGGAAATTCTGCCTTCCGGCCTGACCTCGCGGGTGCGCAGCGTGCAGACCCACGGCAAAAAATCGGAACGCGGTTCGGCGGGACAGCGGCTGGCGGTCAATCTGCAGGGTGCCGATTATGGCGATATGTCCCGGGGCGACGTGGTTGTGCCGCGTGGGGTGTTTCGCGCGACCCGTACCGTGGACGCCCGCATCGATTATCTGTCTTCGGCCCCACGGGATCTGAAGCATCGCGCAACGCTGCGCCTGCATTCGGCCACTTACGAAGTACCGGCGCAGATCATTCTGCTGGATCGGGATACCCTGGCACCAGGGGACTCCGCCTTTGTGCAGCTGCGCCTCAGAAACCCGGTTCTGCTTCTGCCCGGGGATCTGTTCATTGTGCGCAGCTATTCACCGCAGATTACCGTTGGCGGCGGTGTGGTGATCGATCCTGCGCCGCCGCGGCGCAGGCGTCGTTCCGCGCAGGCCCTCGAACTTCTCGATGCGCTCAGTGAAGGGGCGGATGCGGACAAACTCCTGCTTCTGGTTCGGGAGAGCCTGCTGTCCGGCCTGAGTTTGGAGGATCTTGTCATTCGCAGCGGCCTTCCGGCGCCACGAGCCGAGGCCGCCCTCGCGGCACTGCTTTCCCAGGGTGAAATTGTTCAGGCACTGCGAAAGCCTCGGATTTTCCTGGCAAAAGAAGCATTTGAACGTCTCAAGTGCCTGCTGCTTGCAGGGTTGGAAGACTACGTGAAGGACAATCCCCACAAGGAGGGGATCGGAAAAGAAGAGTTGAAGGCGTGCATTCCGAAACGCAGCGATATCCGCTTCTTCCCGCTGGTCCTGCATGCCTTGGAGAAGGACGGCACCGCACAGGTTGACCGGGATCTGGTAAAAAAGCCGGGCCATAAGGCTTTTGCCGTTGCCGACCGGGGCGAGCTTCTGTCCAGGCTGGAAGCCGCTCTGGCAGCCGGCGGGACCGAACCGCCCACCATCAAGGAATTGTGCGAGACAGTGAGCGGCAGTGAGAAAAGCGTCCTGGATTATCTGAATCTGCTGGTCCGCGAGGGACGGGTGGCAAAGGTCAAGGCCGATCTTTTCTACGATCCCGAAACCCTTCGGCAGCTGCAGGACAAGCTGGTTGGCTTCCTGCGGGAAAATGACGGCATAACCCCTCCGCAGTTCAGGGAACTGACCGGCTTGTCCCGCAAATACATGATCCCTCTTCTGGAGTATTTCGACCAGGAAAAGATCACCATCCGGGTTGGCGACAAGAGGGTGCTGAGAAAGCGATAGGCGACAGGTTTGCGCGAAAACTCAAGCTGAGACGGTGATGGATTGCAAGGCGCTGATGATGTCCGCAATCTCCGTGTCGGCCAGGGTACGCAGGTCCAGCAGGAAGGCGCCCTGCGATATTCTGCCGATAATCGGCAGGGCCCTGGTTCGCAGCCGCCTTTCCAGTTGCTGGGCGGACAGGCCTTCGACGGCGACGCAAAGCAGGGTTGTGGGGATTTCCAGCAGGGGGAAGGAGCCGCCCCCAACCTGGGAAAACCCCTTGCGGGCGGTGACGGTTACGGCGACCGGCAGTGCGCGTCGCATGCGACGTACGGCTTTTGTGGCCCGCTTGGCAAGCTCTTCGGCCGGGACCGTCAACATGCGCAGGATCGGTATGCGCTGCAGGGCTTCGCGTTCGTCCCGGTACAGGCGCAGCGTCCCTTCCAGCGTTGCGAGGGTGACCTTGTCAAGACGCAGGGCCCGCAGCAGCGGGTGTTTTTTCATGGGGTCCAGAAAACTGCGCTTGCCCACGATGATGCCGGCCTGGGGGCCGCCGAGAAGTTTGTCGCCGCTGAAACTGACCACATCCGCACCGGCATCGAGGTATTCCCTGATGGTCTTCTCACCGCGGAGTCCGCAGATAGAGAGATCCAGCAGGGTGCCGCTCCCTGCGTCTACCATGACCGGTACGCCGGCATCGCGACCGATGGCGACCATCTCCTCGGTGGAAACCTCGCTGGTAAAGCCGACCACGGCGAAATTGCTGGTGTGCACTTTAAGAAGCAGGGCGGTTTCCGCGGTCAGGGCGGCACGATAGTCCCGGGGATGGGTGCGGTTGGTGGCGCCGACCTCCCGCAGGATCGCACCGCTTTGTTCCATAACCTCGGGGATACGGAACGACCCGCCGATTTCCACCAGTTCCCCGCGGGAGACCACCACCTCCCTGTTACGGGCGAGGGAGGAAAGTGCCAGCAGTACCGCAGCCGCGTTGTTGTTGACCACCACCGCCGTCTCGGCACCGGTCAGCTGGCAGAGCAACTTCTCCACATGGGTTGCGCGGCGACCGCGTCCTCCTGTTTCCAGGTCGAACTCAAGCGTATTGTAGCCGAAGGCCGCATCCAGCATCATATCCCGCAGCGATTCGGCCAGCGGAGCCCGACCCAGGTTTGTGTGCAGAACCACTCCGGTGCCGTTGATCACGCGCCGCAAACCGGGCATGTTCATTGTTTCCAGGGTACCGGCAATCCGCGCGGCGATCGCATTGTCTTCGAGGCTTTCCGCGCCTGCGCCGCCAAGCAGTTCGCCGCGAAGCAGACCGAGGACTTCCCGCACGGCGCTGATTACCACCGGACGGGGATATCGGTCCAAAAGAACCTGGACGTCGGACCATTCCAGGACCTTGTCGACTTTCGGGATGTTTCTGAGCAAGAGGATAGCCTTTCCTGAAAAAACCGCGGCAACCGCGGCGTGGTCAAGATCGCGTTTTGTTGACCCCGGCGTTTTTGTCGCCCCATTGTATATTTCCCTCCTTCAGTGTCAAGTGGGTATGGGGTGTCTGGCCGAGGCCCTGGCGTTATCCATGGCTGCTTTTTCTGAAATATCCGCCAGATCGCGGGACATTGTTTTTTGAAACCATCGTGGTCGCAGGCAAAACGGGTTACAGGGTTGCCGGATTTTTTGATTGTGGTATGGTGTGCGAAATTCAGCCCGGGCCGTTCACGGATAACCCGGAATACGGGAGATGCTTTTATGTCCTCAATACCTGTGGTGGTTCTGGTCGGCACATCAGGCACCGGCAAAACCACTTTTCTCGAGAAACTGATCAGGCAACTGAAGCAACGTAACGTGCATGTCGCAACCATCAAGCATGATGTGCACGGCTTCGACATCGACAAACCCGGCAAGGATACCTGGCGGCATGCGCAGGCCGGCGCTGAGCTGGTGGCCATATCCTCGCCGTCAACTTTTGCCCTGATCCGGCACGTGGAACAGGAGATGCGTCTTGACGAGATAACGGCCATGATTGCCGGCGTGGATATCATCCTCGTCGAAGGCTATAAACGCTCCATCAACCCTAAAATAGAAGTCCATCGCAAGGCCCACTCCTCGGAGTTGTTGAGTTCGCCGGAAGAATTGCTTGCCGTGGTAAGCGATGCCGACTGGGACATCGGCGTGCCCGTTTTCGATCTGGAGGACGCCGTGGGTGTTGCCGACCTGCTGGCGCAAAAATATGGGCTTCGGGGCTGATGGAACATTGCCATTCCAGCGCTTTTTGCTGCATGGGAATTCCGTGGAGAAATGCAGCACAACGCTGGCGGCGGCATTTCCTTGCTATCGGTTTATAGAATCTTCTTGCATGTCCCTATGTAGTATGGTAAATAGCGATGCGTAAGTTCGGATCAAGCGGCGGGTAAGTACCGGTCGATGGCTTTCCCCCGCCGGCAAGGCAGACCATTGCCGTGGCAACGCGTTTTTAGCCTGGTCTCGATATCCGGAAAAACTTCCTATCATAGAGTGCGCTTATTTCGATCTCTGCTTTTGGCAGACTTTACGAAACCCGCATCTGCACCGTAATGTTACATGGTGCACGTGCGGGTTTTTTTAGCTGGTTTTCATCCGGAATCGGCCCTTTTCCGATGTGACGGCGTCAATCCGCAGGCTTGCTTGTGACTCGGGCCATCCATGGCCCTCGCCCTTCGGACAACCGGAGGATGTCCATTTTGCAATCCTGCGCGTGATGAAGCCTACCGATGTGCGCCATCACGTTGCCGCCTGGGCGTTTCGGGTGTGGTTCGGGCGGTTATGCCCAACCTCGGAACTTCAAGGCCAGGCGTCCGCTCGGGCAACTGTTTGAAACTGGTTGTCCGTACAGGCTTACAGCTGCAAACTTTCAGGCAATAAGCGGATGGACAGAGGGTTTGCCCGTTTGCCCCGTTGTCGGATGAACTACTAATCATTTGAGATTTGCCTGCGTAGACAGAATAAATACTGACCCGATATACACGATATAATTAAGCGCTCATTTCGACCTCTGCCTCTGGCGGACTCAACGAAACCCGCATTGATACCGGAAAAACTTCCTGTATTGGTGCGGGTTTTTTTTGTACGCGCACTTTCATTAAATAGCCAATGTGTTGCGACTTGCCGTGGAAGATCAGGATATTTCCCCTTGCGACATGCGGTTGCCCTTTGGAATGGATGAGGATCTGGGATAACAGGCGCTGCGAGACGGCCAACATGGAAAAAGGTTTTCATGCCCGGCGTTCACCTGGATTTTCCGGGTGGACACAAACTAACAGGAGAGGAGAAGAACATGGCGGTTTGCAATTGTGCCGGCGAACGTGTTGATTCGCCGCAAGATTTGAAATTGATGGAATTGCTGGACCACTATCGTGGCTACGATGGTGCGTTGATTCCGGTGCTCCAGGGTGCGCAGGATATCTACGGGTATCTGCCTGAGGAGGTTCTCGAAAAGGTCTCGAACGAGTTGAAGATTCCCTTCAGCGAGGTTTTCGGCGTGGTGACCTTTTACGCCCAGTTTCACCTCAAACCCCGTGGGCGCAACATCATCCGCGTCTGCCTCGGCACCGCTTGTCACGTGCTGGGAAATGCCAAGATTTTCGATCGCCTCAAGGCAATTCTTGGGGTCGACAATGGCGAAACCACGGAAGATCTGCGATTTACCCTGGAATCGGTGGCATGTATCGGGGCCTGCGGCCTGGCGCCATGCATCATGATCAACGACGACACTCACGGTCGTCTGACCGTGGACGGCCTGGAAGCAATCCTGAAACAGTATCAGTAAGGGGGGATGGCGTAAGATGAGCAAATTACAGGAAATGCGCTCCGGAATCGAGGAGCAGTACAAATCGAAACAGGACCGTGCCCGGATTGTGGTCGGCATGGGTACCTGCGGTATTGCCGCCGGCGCGGGCAAGGTCATGGACGCCATCAAGGCCGAAGTGGAAAAGACCGGCATGGACGTGGATGTCGATTTCACCAGCTGCATCGGCATGTGCTTCGCCGAGCCCGTGGTGGAGATGATGTCGCCTGGCAAGGCCAGCGTGGTATACGGCGGAGTATCTCCGGACAATGTGGTGCAGCTCATGAAGAGCCACCTGGTGGACGAGACCCCGATGCTCGACATGGCCCAGATTCAGATCCTGGGCGGCGCCAAGCCCTACGCGGATATTCCTGTCATGGAAAAGTCCGGGTATTACGCGCAGCAGGTGCGTTCGGTCACTTCGCGGCTGGGTCGCACCAACCCCGAGCGCATCGAGGACTATATCGCCACGGGCGGCTACGCGGGCATTGAAAAAGCCCTGAGCATGGAGCGCCTGGCGGTTATCGACGAGATCAAGAAATCCGGACTGCGCGGCCGCGGCGGCGGCGGTTTTCCTACCGGCACCAAGTGGCAGTTCGTGCATGACGCCGTGGGCGACAAGAAATTCATCGTCTGCAACGCCGACGAGGGCGATCCCGGGGCGTTCATGGACCGCAGCGTTCTGGAAGGCGACCCGCACGCGGTGCTGGAAGGGATGATGATCGCCGCTTACGCCATCGGTGCCAATGAAGGCGTGATCTACTGCCGTGCCGAGTATCCGCTGGCCATCCGCCGTCTCAATATGGCCATCAAGGTGGCGGAAGAGATGGGCATCATGGGTGAAAACATCATGGGCAGCGGCTTCAACTTCAAGGTGCGCATCAAGGCCGGGGCCGGAGCGTTCGTGTGCGGCGAGGAAACCGCGCTGCTCAACTCCATCGAAGGCCAGCGCGGCATGCCGCGGGTGCGTCCGCCGTTCCCGGCCCACAAGGGTCTGTGGCAGAAACCGACCTGCCTGAACAACGTGGAAACCTTCGCCAACGTACCGAATATCATCCGCAACGGTGGCGACTGGTTTGCCAGCATGGGCACCGAAAAGAGCAAGGGCAGCAAGGTGTTCTGTATCACCGGCAAGATCAACAACACCGGGTTGTGCGAAGTGCCCATGGGCATTACCTTGCGCGATCTGGTGTACAACATTGCCGGCGGCATCAAGGACGGCAAGAAATTCAAGGCGGTGCAAAGCGGCGGTCCCTCCGGCGGCTGCCTGCCGACCGAGAAGCTGGATCTGTCCATCGACTACGAGAACCTTGGCCAGGCCGGGGCGATCATGGGTTCCGGCGGTCTGGTGTTCATGGACGAGACCAGCTGCATGCTGGACATCGCCAAGTACTTCCTCAATTTCACCCAGATGGAATCCTGCGGCAAGTGCACCCCCTGCCGGGAAGGCACCAAGCGCATGCTGGAGATTCTGGAACGCATTTGCGAAGGCAACGGCGTGCCGGAAGACATCGACAACCTGGAACGCCTGGCCCGGGTCATCAAGACTTCGGCTCTGTGCGCCCTGGGTCAGACGGCACCGAACCCGGTGCTGACCACCCTGAAGTATTTCCGCGACGAGTACGAAGCGCACATCAACGAAAAGCGTTGTCCGGCAGGGGTGTGCCCGGCGCTGCTGACCTACACCATCCTGGAGGACAAGTGTGTGGGTTGCGGTGTGTGCATCAAGGCCTGTCCGGTGGGCGCCATCAGCGGCGAGAAGAAAAAGGCCCACGTCATCGATCCGAAGACCTGCGTCAAGTGCGGCGCCTGCGTGGCCAAGTGCAAGTTCGACGCTATCGTGAAAGCATAACCTGTCAGTATCCAAGAAAAAAAGGAGGAATGATCAATGCCTACAGTCACATTGACCATAGATGGCAAACAGGTGACTGTTCCCAAGGGAACGACCATCCTGCAAGCCGCGTGGCAAGCCGGAGCCTTTGTGCCGACACTTTGCCACGACCATGAACTGAGCAACCCCGGCGCATGCCGGATCTGTGTGGTGGAAGTCAAGGGCGCCCGCGCTCTGGTCGCCTCGTGCTGCGCCGAGGCCAACGAAGGCATGGAGGTTCAGACCGCCAGCCCGGCCGTCATCGAGGCCCGGAAAACCATTCTGGAGCTGATGCTTGACAATCATCCGGAAGACTGTCTGACCTGCCACCAGGCCGGCGATTGCAAACTGCAGGATTACGCCTATTTCTACGGCGTGAAAGCCGGCGTTTTCGGTGGTCAGAAGAAAGATTATCAGGTCGAAGACGACAACCTGTTCATTGTCAGGGACATGAACAAATGTATCCTGTGCGGCAAATGTCTGCGGGCCTGCGAAGAAAAACAGGGCCGGGCTGTCATTGACTTCGCTTACCGCGGCTTCAGGACCAAGGTTTCTACCGGCATGGACAAGCCCCTTGCGGATTCGGTCTGCGTCTCCTGCGGCAGTTGCGTGGCTGTTTGTCCCACCGGGGCGTTGACCGAAAAAGCCATGCTCGGCAAGGCGCGGAAGTGGGAAGTGGAAAAGGTCCGCACTACCTGTCCCTTCTGCGGGGTTGGCTGCAACTTCGATCTGAACGTCCATCAGGGCAAAGTCATCGGGGTCACTTCCAATCCCCTCAGCCCGGTTAACGGGCGGGATCTTTGCGTCAAGGGGCGTTTTGGAGCCGACTACGTGCACAGCCCCCGTCGCCTGACCAAGCCCCTGATCAAAAAGAACGGGGAGTTTGTGGAATCCTCCTGGGACGAGGCCCTCGATCTGGTGGCCAGCAAGCTCGGCGGGATCAAGGACAAATATGGCAGTGACGCCATTGCCGCTCTTTCTTCGGCCCGCTGCACCAACGAAGAAAACTACCTCATGCAGAAACTCATGCGCGCGGGGATCGGTACCAACAACATCGATCACTGCGCACGAACGTGACACGCTCCCACTGTAGCCGGTCTGGCTACTTCGTTTGGCAGCGGCGCGATGACCAACTCTTTCGCCGATTATCTGAATACCGATCTGTTCTTTGTTATAGGCTCCAATCCCACCGAAGCCCATCCCATGGCGGGCGCCAAGATCATGTCTTCTCTGTTAAAAGGGACCAAGCTGATCGTGGCTGACCCGCGCCGCATCGAGCTGGCTGAAAAAGCCGATATCTGGCTGCAGCTGCGGCCTGGCACGGATATCCCGTTGCTGAACGGCCTGATGCATATCATTATCAAGGAAGATCTTCACGACAAGAAATTTATCGATGAGCGTACCGAGGGATTTGAAGACCTCAAGGCCGCCGTCGCAAAATGGACTCCGGAAAAGACCTCCGAAGTTACCGGTGTTCCCGTAAACCTTCTTTATGATGCCGCCAGGCTCTATGCGGGCACGCCCAAGGCCATGCTCTGCTACACCCTCGGCATCACCGAGCATATCTGCGGTGTGGACAACGTCATGAGCACCGCCAATATCGCCATGCTTACCGGTCATCTCGGCAAGGAAGGCTGCGGCGTCAATCCCCAGCGCGGTCAGAACAACGTGCAGGGTGCCTGCGATATGGGTGCGCTGCCTGGTGACTATCCCGGATATCAGAAAGTCGTGAATCCGGAGGTACAGTCCAAGTTCGAAAAAGCCTGGGGTGTGAAACTGTCTCCCAAGGCAGGGTTGACCATCCCGGATATGATGGACGCTGCCGTGGAAGGCAAGCTCAAGGCCATGTATGTTTTTGGCGAGGATCCGGTCATGACCGATCCGGATGCCAACCACATCAAGAAAGCCTTCGAGGCCATGGATTTCGTGGTTGTGCAGGAAATTTTCATGTCCCAGACTGCGAAATACGCCGATGTTATTCTGCCAGGCGCCACCTTCGCGGAAAAAGACGGCACCTTCACCAACTCCGAACGTCGGGTTCAGCGGGTACGCAAGGCCATCGAGCCTATTGCCGATACTAAGCCTGACTGGAAGATTCTTTGCGAAGTCTCCAATCGGATGGGCTATCCCATGCAATATACTCATCCAACGCAGATTTTCAACGAGATCGCATCGTTGACACCGTCCTATGGCGGCATCAACTACGAGCGGATTGATGTTACCGGACTGCAATGGCCCTGTCCGACGCTCGACCATCCGGGTACCCCGATTCTGCACACCCAGAGCTTTTCCCGTGGCAAGGGCCTTTTCAAGGCTATCGACCATACGCCACCTGCGGAAATGCCGGATGAAGATTACCCCTACCTGCTTTCCACGGGCCGTATTCTTTATCACTACAACGTGACGACCCGCTATTCGTCCGCACTGGATACCCATCGGCCAGAAGAGGCGGCCATGGTTCATCCCGCGGATGCCAGGGTCCTCGGTATCGTTACGGGAGACACCGTGCAGGTGACCTCGCGGCGTGGCAGTATTCAGACCAAGGTCAATGTAACCGACAAAGTGCAGTCGGGCATGATCTGGATGAGCTTCCATTATCACGAATCGCCCACCAATGAATTGACTGTCAATGCCTTCGACCCGGTGAGCAAAACCGGCGAATACAAAGTTGCGGCTGTCAAGATTGAAAAAGCGGCAACAGCTTGATGCCTCAGGTGCCATGAGGAGAGCGAAAATGCCGGGCCCTTTGCGGGTCCGGCATTTTCGTGTTGAAGTACGCCGTGTCGTAGGAAAAATCGGATCGATTACCCGGTGCCATCCGGGCGTGCCCGGTTGGCAGATGCCATGTGGATCAGGAGATACAGAAAATGCTGCAGTCCATATCGATGGAAAATGCCCTTGAGATTCTGGGACAGTTTGCTTCCACGGTGGGAAGCGAAGAAATACCCGTTGTCGATGCTTTTGAGAGGATCTTGTCCGAAAACATAGAGGCCGGTTTTCCTCTTCCTCCCTTTCAGCGATCACCTTTGGACGGTTATGCCCTGCGCGCGGTCGACACCGCCGGCGCGGATGCGGATAGCCCGGTTGAACTGACGGTTGTACAAACTGTGTTTGCGGGTTGTGTACCGACCCATCCCCTGTGTGCGGGGGAAGCCGCGGCCGTCACCACGGGTGCGCCGCTTCCGGAGGGCAGTGATTGCGTCATCAAATTCGAAAGCGTCAGGCGGGATGGCGATAGCATAACGGTTTGCTCCCGGCTTCGCCCCGGGCAAAATGTGGTACCGCAAGGCGAGGATGTTGCCCATGGGGAAACGGTGCTTGAAAAAGGTGTGAATATCACCCCCGCCGTGGTAGGCCTGCTGGTATCCCTGGGCCTGGAAAAGGTTGTGGTATACAAAAAACCCAGGGTGGGCATTATCTCCATCGGCGATGAACTGCTGGAAGTGGGGAACCCTCTGGCCCCCGGAAAAATCTACAACAGCAATCTTTACGCGCTTGCCATTCAGGTCAGGGAGGCCGGCGGGATACCGATTCTTCAGGAAACCGTGCCGGATGATGTCGTGACAATCGCCTCGGCCATCAGTCGTGCACTTTCGCAAAACGACCTGGTCATTACCACCGGCGGGGCTTCCGTGGGCAGCAAGGATCTTGTCAGGGAAGGCATCGGCCGCAGCGGGGCGGATATCCTGTTCTGGAAGGTCGGCATGAAGCCGGGCACACCGGCAGTTTGCGGACAAAAAGGCGGAAAGTTGATGATTGGGCTGTCCGGCAACCCGTCGGCAGCCATGATAACCTTTCTCATGCTGGTGCGCCCCATTATCCGGTCCATGGCAGGAAAAGCGACAGGCAGCCTGCCGGAAGTCAGCGCCGTCATGGCACAGCCATTTGGTAAAAGCAGCAGCCAGCGCCGTTTGCTGAGGGCCGTGGTTAACTGGGAAAAGGGTGCCTATCGTGGGGTTCCCGCGGGAATCCAAAGCCCGGGTGCCCTTAAGTCCATGACCACCTGCAACGCCCTCATCGACATCCCTGCAGGGCACGGACCTCTGCAGGTGGGGGACGAAGTCAGGGCGCTTTTACTGCCTCCGCCGTATTGTCTTCAGGGATGAGCCTCTGGCAGTCTGTTTTATCGGTTTGATTCCGGCAATCGGTGATTGCATGGGCATCAGTGTGGTGGCGCGCAACGGACAAGCAGATTTTTTTCGATGAAGCGAGGGTAGGTACTTGTGTCGCGCAAGGCTCCGTTATACCATTGGCCGGGTTTACCGGGCGGTTCCGGATATAATCGGAGGAGGGACATTTTATGAAATTGCTGCTGACCGTTATGTTTTTCTTTTGCGCCGCCACGGCCTGGGCCTTTCCCAAGGACAGCTGCGGCGAACAGAGCTGCATCGATTGCCACACCCTGAGCAGGGAAGAAGCGAAGCACCTGCTGGGCAAACAGGCCGACCGGATTCTGAAGGTCGCGCCATCCCAGGTACAGGCCCTGTGGGTGGTCGAAGTGGAAAAAAAGGGTGAGCGCTTTCCCGTCTATATCGATTTCACCAAAAGTTATGTTTTGCGTGGCGAAATCCTGCGCCTGAAAGATGGTGAAAACCTGACCCGGGAACATGTCGCCAGGCTCAACCGCATCGATGTTTCCGCCATTCCTGTTGCCGATGCTCTGTTGCTCGGAAAACCCGGGGCCAGCAAAAAGCTGATCGTGTTTACCGACCCGCAGTGCAGCTTTTGCAAAAAGCTGCATGCCGAAATGAAAAAGGCGGTGGCCATCGATCCCGATGTCGCCTTTTATATCAAGATGCTGCCGCTCAATATTCATCCCGAAGCCTACGTGATCGCCAGGAGTATCGTCTGCAACCGTTCTCTGCAAATGCTCGAACAAAGCTTTGCAGGCCAGCCTGTGCCGCCGCCACTATGCCGCGCCGACGCTGTCGACCAGACCATCGCGCTGGCACGTAAGCTTGGCATCAATTCGACCCCGACGGTGGTGCTCCCCGATGGCCGGCCCATTTCCGGATTTCGCGATGCCGCAACCCTGCTGAAAATGGCCGGCTCCAGGGTGCAGCCGCCGAAGTAGAATGGACGAGTCGAGCAGGGGCGGAATGTCATGAGCCGTAGCGCAAATCAGCCAGGCCGCGCCGCACGACCGGGTGGGGTGTAAAAGATCAAGGCGAGGCAAACGGGCAGACCGCTCGTGGCGGTTTGGTTCTCTGCAATTCTGCTGCTTGACACGGCGATCCCTTTGCAGGATTATCCGGCCGGAAATATTCGGGTACAGCGATGGCGCCTTCGCCTTCCTGGATGGGCAATGGCGGCCGAGTGCTAACGGCAAGGGGGCAGGGATGACTTTTTTCAGCCGGTTCTTCATTGTTTTTATGTTATTGCTGTGTCACACCCTGTGTGTTTGGGCTGCTGTGCCGGCATCGTCCATCAATCTCACAATCGAGTCTTCGGCGGCCGACCTGGCCGGCATTATCAACAAGTCGGTTCCTGAAATGCTGTACAAGGGACACGGCGGACTGGGCACAGCGGTTACCGTTCATAGAAACGGACCGGCAACGGTCACCGCTTCGGAGGGATTCATCTATCTCGCAATGCCGGTTCAGGTGCGATTCAGCAACGCCGTCTATGAAAGTTATCCGCTGAAAACAAGGCTGTGTTTTAAGCTAAAAGTGAATGTTCTGCCCGATTGGCGCCTGAAAACCGAGCTTTACTACACCGGCTTGTCGGATAATCTGGCGGACACCTTTAAACTCGGGCCGCTGTCGCTGAAGCCCAAAAGCATGGTGGAGAACATCAGTCAGCCGGTGCAGAAACTCCTTGCACCCATTATCGACGCAAAGATCAATGACGCCATTCGACTGCGTGACAAGATCACGCCGCTGTGGCGCAGTGCGTTTTCACCGAAACCGGTCAGCAAGGAATACCGCGCCTGGCTGAAGCTGACGCCGGAAAAAATCGTTATGAGCCCGATTTCGGCGGCAAGCAATCGTATCCGTTTGTTTCTTGGGGTCGTGACCGGTGCCGAGATTACCGTCGGTCCCAAACCGGCTGCAACACCTGCCAGGCCGCTGCCACCAGTGCGGCTATGCTCCGATTTTGACAGGAGCTTCCATATACGGCTGCCCGCCGACATTTTTCTTGCCGATCTCGTGGCCGCCCTCAACCCGGTGCTTTTGAACCAGACCTTTGGCGAGGACAAGAAGATAACCATCCACAACTTCCACATGAAGGGGGAAAACGGGCGGCTTGTGGTTGTCCTTAACACCACGGGGGCGTTCGAGGGGAAACTGACCCTGTTTGCCAGGCCGGTGCACGACCCGCAAAAAAATACGCTCACCTTTGAGGATGTCGATTTCGACACACAGAACGCCGGGTGGCTGATAGGTGCCGGAAGCTGGCTGTTCAGCAGTCCTATTCGCTCCGCCATCAAGTCCAGACTCGATGCGACCGTGGTGGAACAGTTGGAAACGGCGCGCCTCAAGGCCTCTTCTGCCTTGTCTTGTGTGCAGGTAGCCGAACATGTTGAATTGGCCGGTGTCGTCAGGGCTTTGTCCCTTGGCGAGGCAGCGGTGCAAGACGATCGCCTGTCGCTTCATGTCATCGCCCGGGGCGAGACGCGTGTCAGCCTGAAATAACGGGAATTCAAA
>NZ_JBFWJQ010000015.1:0-35846 GCF_050253115.1 Syntrophotalea sp. | reverse complement strand
ATGCTAGACTTTCTCATGACCTGCCTCCTTGGTTTTGGCTCTGTGTTGGGGTTTGTGAGATTCCAACATAACCCACGTTTGCAAGGGGCAGGTCTTTTTTTGTCAACTGTCAGCCATTATGTCTAGCGAAAAGGTAAGTGTTTGTAAAGACCAAATGAGGCTTTATTGGTTGCGGGGTCTTCTTGGACCATGCTATATAAAAGGCTGATGTTACTGATGTAAAAATGTTTTAAACTCTCGCGTGGAGCATATGCATGTTCGAAATCGAGCGCATTATCCGGACCGCCCTGCAGGAAGATATCGGACTGGGCGACATAACCACCCAGGCAACCATTGCGCCGGGCACCATGGCCCGCGCCGAACTGGTCGCAAAGCAGGATTTTGTTCTGGCCGGTATCGATGTGGCCCGACAGGTTTTCGGGCAACTGGATCCTTCGGTCGCTTTTGAAAAACTGCGCGAAGACGGCCAACGGGTTCAGCGTGGTGACGTGCTGGCCTGGATCAGGGGCGATGCCGCCGTTCTGTTGCAGGGTGAGCGTGTGGCGCTCAACCTGCTGCAGCGCATGAGCGCTATCGCCACCCACGCGGCGGCATTCGTGAAGGAACTGGAAGGCACCGGTACGGCGGTGGTCGATACCCGTAAAACCACTCCGGGGTTGCGCGTGCTGGAAAAATACGCGGTTCGCGCCGGTGGCGGCCGCAACCACCGCACTTCCCTTTATGACGGGGTGCTGATCAAGGAAAACCATGTTGCGGCGGCCGGCGGCATCGCCGTGGCCGTGGCCCGGGCGCGGGAGATTGCCCCCCATACCCTGCGCATCGAAGTTGAAACGCGTAACCTGGTCGAGGTGGAGGAGGCCCTGGCGGCGAACGCCGATGTTATCATGCTGGACAACATGGACCTCGATACCTTGCGGCAGGCGGTGGCGCTTATCGATGGCCGCGCCATTACCGAGGCTTCGGGTGGCGTTACCCTCGAAACGGTGCGCGGGATCGCTGAAACCGGCATTGATTTTGTTTCCGTTGGCGCCTTGACCCATTCGAGTCCGGCGGTCGACATTTCCATGCTTTTTCAATAGCGGGTTGTCATGACCGTGCAGAATGCGCGCAGCACCATTCTCGAACTGTTTCGCGTCGCGGGTGACGGATTTGTTTCCGGCGCCCGAATCAGTCGCACGCTCGGGGTATCGCGCACAGCGGTCTGGAAAAAAATCGAACAGCTCAGGCTTCTCGGTTATGCCATCGAGGCGGTGCCCTCCAAAGGGTATCGCCTGCAGGGCAGTCCCGATCTGCTGTTGCCCGCCGAGGTGTCGAATGCACTGGGGACCCGGCATATTGGCCGCCAGGTGATATACTTTGCGCAAACCGATTCGACCAACCTGCGGGCCCACGAACTTGGAAAGTCGGGCGCTCCGGAGGGAACGGTGGTACTGGCCGACAGCCAGACGGCAGGCAAGGGGCGCCTGGGTCGCAGGTGGTCTTCTCCGGCAGGGGTCAATCTCTATGCTTCAGTGCTGGTACGCCCCCCCGTGGCGCCGCGGCATGCCAGCCAGCTGACATTTTTGTCCGCTGCCGCTGTCGCCAGAACCGTTGCCGAAACGGCTTCGCTTCCGGTTTCGGTCAAATGGCCCAACGATGTGTTGGTGGCAGGTCGAAAAATCGCCGGTTTGCTCAACGAACTCGATGCCGAAACCGAGCGTATCCACTATCTGGTGTTGGGGATTGGCGTCAATCTCAATATGACGGCCGACCAGTTCCCCGAAGACTTGCGTTATCCTGCAACCTCCATGTTGCTGGCAACCGGCAGAAGTGTGTCCCGCATCGATTTCACACGCTGTCTGTTGCGCCACCTCGATGATCTTTACGAACTTTATCTGACGCAGGGGTTTGTCCCGGTGCTGGAAGCCTGGATGTCTTATTTCGATCTGATCGGACGTGCCGTGGAGGTCGATTACCATGATCGCCGTGTGGTTGGCACGGTTGCGGGGCTCGACGATGACGGCGCACTGCTGCTGGTGCTGGGCGATGGTTCCCGGGAACGTGTTCTGGCCGGGGATGTGCGCCCCCTGAAATAGAAGGACTCGGATAGAAACATGCTTCTGGTTATCGATGTCGGCAACACCAATACCGTGGTCGGCCTGTATGACGGACAGACCCTGGCTCACAACTGGCGGATTACCACCGACAAGGGGCGTACCGGTGATGAATACGCCTTGCTGTTGCACGAACTGCTGCGCCTGGCCAATGTGAGCTTCGACCGCATCGGGGACGTCATGGTGTCCAGTGTCGTTCCGCCGACGCAGCACGCTATAGAAACGCTGTGTCTCAAATATATAGGTCGGCTTCCTTATGTGGTCGGTCCCGGCATCAAGACGGGGATGCCGATCCTTTACGATAACCCCCGCGAGGTGGGGGCCGATCGCATCGTGAATGCCGTGGCGGCTTTTGCCCGCTGGCAGCGCAGTTTGATCGTGGTCGATTTTGGCACGGCCACCACCTTCGATTATGTGACCGCCAAGGGGCAGTATCAAGGCGGCGCCATTGCCCCGGGGCTTAAAATCAGCGCCGATGCCCTGTTCGAAAAAGCCAGCAAACTGCCACGGGTGGAAGTCGCCAGACCACCCGCCGTGGTGGCAAAAAACACCGTCAACAGCATCCAGTCCGGACTGTTTTACGGCTATGTCGGCCTGGTCGACGGCATTGTCGGCCGCATGAAAAAGGAAACCCGCGATGATCCTCTGGTCGTTGCCACCGGAGGTCTGGCCGTTCTTATGGCCAACGAAACCCAAACCATAGACGAGGTGGACCCCGATCTGACCCTGGAAGGTTTGAGAATTCTTTATCTGCGCAACAAGGGGTAACGATGCCCGTTGAACCTGTCCGGCGGACAGGGCATAAAAGACAGTGTTCCTCATGCATAATCCGGCAGTGGCTGCCGGGACGATGTCATAAGCCGCGATGTTTTTATCGCAGCGTTCGTTGTTTCCTGTAGATGTGATTCTCACGCGCGTTCCCCCGGCGGGGAAAATGAAGGGAGAGACCATGGGAAAGTACGACACGGCTAGGTTGAGGAATTTTGGAGTTGTTGCACACGGCGGGGCGGGTAAGACCTCCCTGGTCGAGGCTATGCTGTTCTGCAGCGGGGTCACGGATCGGCTGGGGCGGGTCGATGACGGCAGTTCGTTGCTGGACCATCAACCGGAGGAGGTCAAGCGGACCAGTTCCATAGACGCCGGTTCCTGTTGTCTCTCGTGGAAAGAACATGAACTGAATATTCTCGATACTCCGGGGTACGCCAATTTCCTTCACGATACCCGCAACTGCCTGCGTGTCGTGGACGGTCTGGTATTGCTGGCTTCGGCCATTTCCGGGGTCAAATCCCAGACGCAGAAAATCTGGGAATGGGGCCGCCAGCGGCACCTTCCGGCCGTCGCTTTTGTCAGCAAAATGGATCGGGAACGAGCCAATTTCAGCAATGCCGTGGCATCCATGGCCGAAGCCCTGTCGATCCGCGCGGTCCCGCTGGTGCTGCCCATCGGGGCAGAGAGCGATTTTCGCGGGGTGATCGATCTGGTTGCGATGAAAGCCTACTTTTTCGCGGACGACACGAGCGGACGTATGGAGGAAGCCGATATTCCGGAGGAATTGCGGGAAGAGGCGCAGATCCAGCGCATTGCCCTGGTGGAGGCCGCCGCTGAGACCGATGAAGTGCTTATGGAAAAATACCTCGAAGAGGATGATCTCGGCGAGGAAGAGATCCGGATCGGGTTGCGCGCCGCTACTCTGGCCGGTGACATTGTGCCGGTGATGTGCGGCAGCGGGCCGGCCAATCGCGGTGTCGGCCTGCTGCTCGACGCCGTGACCATGTGCCTGCCATCGCCGGCGGATCGGCCTGCCGCCATTGGTGTCGATCCGAAATCGGAGGAGATGGATGAGCGACCAAATGCATCCGATGCACCGTTTTCGGCGCTGGTATTCAAAACCATCAGCGATCCGTATACCGGGAAACTTAATCTGATGCGGGTTTATTCCGGAGTTCTGAAATCCGATTCGACCATCTTCAATGCCGCCCGCGATTGCGCCGAACGCATCGGGCAGCTTTTCAAGATGGTCGGCAAAAAACAGATCGCCGTGGATCAGGCCATGCCGGGCGAGTTCGTGGCGGTGGCCAAACTCAAGGAAACCGTGACCGGCGATACCCTGTGCGATGGCTCCCATCCGATCCGGCTGGATTTTCCCGCCCCCCTCAAGCCGGTGATTTCCTTCGCTCTTGAGGCACACAGCAAGAACGACGAGGACAAGATTCATTCCGCTCTGCAACGCCTTGTCGAGGAAGATCCGACTCTGCAACTGTTGCGGGACGAGGAAACCCATGAACTGATCCTGTCAGGCATGGGCCAGATTCATGTCGAAGTCACGGTGGAAAAACTCAAGCGCAAATTCAACGTCGAGGTCGATCTCAGGGAACCCAAGGTACCCTATCGCGAGACCCTGCGCGGCAGCGCCAAACTTCAGAGCAAATACAAAAAGCAGTCCGGGGGCCGGGGTCAGTACGCCGATGTCTGGCTTGAATTCAGTCCGTTGGGGCGCGGAGAGGGATTCCAGTTCGAAGACAAGATCGTCGGTGGCGCCGTTCCGCGCCAGTACATCCCGGCGGTGGAAAAAGGTATTGCCGAAGCTGCGCGAAGCGGCGTGCTGGCCGGATTTCCGACCGTGGATTTCAAGGCGACGCTTTTCGACGGTTCCTTTCATACCGTGGATTCATCGGAAATGGCCTTCAAGATCGCCGGATCCATGGGATTTAAAAAAGGGGCCGAGATGGCTTCTCCGGTGTTGCTTGAACCGATTATGAAGATGGAAATCTCCGTGCCCGATGAATGTGTCGGGGATGTGATCGGCGACATGAACTCGCGGCGCGGCAAGGTTCTGGGCATGGATCCCAAAGGGGGGATCCAGCAGATCAACGTCATGGTGCCGCTGGCCGAAGTACTGAAATATTCGCCGGAACTACGTTCCATGACTTCGGACAGGGGGATGTTCACCATGGAGTTCTCCCATTACGAGGAAGTTCCCGGCCATCTGACCGGCAAGCTGCTGGCCGAATTGAAGCGCGAAGTGTAACCGCTAACCTTATTTTATTGCCAAAACCGCGATTAAGGCCGCCGGCGTGCGCCACCCGCCGGCGGCCTTGCCTTTCCGCTGGTTGTTCCACAAGGCTTATGAACGAAGTCACAGCACAAAAAACCGCACCGCGTCTGCGTCTTAAAGTTTCGTCCCGCGTCGCCCGCATCGCAGACGGTCAGGGCGGCACCGATGCACAGTTGCAGGCAATCCGGGGGCAGCTTGATCTGACCGATAGCGAACGCTTGACCCTGTTGATTTATTTTGAACAGAAACAACCGCAGATCCTGGCCGGCGAGGTACGCCAGGCTTTGGAAAAATTTCCGGTGCAGAGCCTGCGCGAATTGGCGGCAGACGCCACCCTGCCTCCGCTTCTGGTCGGTTTTCTGGCCAGGCGCTACGCGGCCCGGCATGCCTTGGAACCGTTGCTGCTGACCAACCCCAACCTGCCGGAGAATCTGCGCGGGCCTCTTGAGTCCTTGGCCTCGCGGCGCTCCATGGCAACGCAGGGCAACGCCTGTGCGTCGCCATCCGAGGCATCGGAAACGGCCGACAAAGAACACCATGACGGGGCTGAGACGGAGTCAGGTGAGGAAGAAACGCAGAAGGCCACCGAGCATCTTTCCAAATATCAGATGTCCCTGGAGATGGGCGTCGCGGACAAGATTAAGGCCGCCCTGACCGGAGACAAGGAATGGCGCGGGTTGCTGGTCAATGATTCCAACAGGCTGGTGTCGGCGGCGGTTCTGAAAAATCCGCGGATTACCGAAGGTGAGGTCAATGCCATAGCTCGCAACAAGTCGAGCAGCGAAGAGCTGATCCGTCTTATCCTGCTGAATCGGGAATGGACGAAAAATTATGCCATCAAGCTGGCCCTGATCATGCATCCACGCACGCCGATGGGCAATGCCCTGCGTTTCATGGGGGCCCTGACGGAAAAAGATCTCAAAAACCTGGTGAAAAGCCGTGAGGTTTCTCCCGTGATTGCAAACAATGCCCGGCGCATGCTGATGAGCAAAAACCGGCAGGGCTGATTCGGGTGGATGACCTCTTCGGTTTTTGCCGGAGGATGGCAGTGTTTTTCAAACTGACGTGAACAACGCCCGCGCAAGGCCCCGCCACCTATGGAATTGGTGCCGTCCGTGGGCCGTAGTCTTCAAGGAGAAGGGCTTTATGAGAGGAAGGATTGTAGCTGTGTGCGTCAGTCCGGAAAAAGGCGCGCGCAAGAAAAATGTGGGACACGGAACCCTTATTGAAGGCTTCGGGCTGGAGGGCGACGGTCACGGCGGCGACTGGCATCGCCAGGTCAGCCTTCTGGCGATGGAAAGCATTGCCTCCATGCAGGCCAAAGGGCTTGACGTCCATCCCGGGGATTTTGCGGAAAATCTCACCACCGAGGGGTTGGAACTGTTTTCCCTGCCCATCGGTACGCGCCTGCAGGTTGGTGCGGAGGTGCTGCTCGAGGTTTCACAGATCGGCAAGGTGTGTCACACCCGTTGTGCCATCTATTATCAGGCCGGCGATTGCGTCATGCCCAGGGAGGGCATCTTTGCCGTGGTACTCAGGGGCGGCCCGGTCAAAACTGGGGACGATATCCTGGTTCTGCCGCCCGTTGACAGAAAGGACCCTGCATGACCGAATACTCCTTTACCATAGGCATTCTGACCCTGTCCGACAAGGGGGCGCGGGGAGAGCGGGAGGACCTCAGCGGAGAGGTGATTCGCGAGATGATCGCCGCAGTGGGTGAAGTTACCCATTACCGGGTGATCCCCGACGATCTGGAGACAATCGTGGAAACCCTTGTCGACTGGGTGGATCGTGACGGCGTGGATCTTGTTTTGACCACCGGCGGCACCGGCCTCAGCCCCCGGGATGTCACCCCGGAGGCTACCGCCCGAGTTCTTGATTGGGAAATTCCCGGGATGGCCGAAGCCATGCGTGCGGCGAGCATGAAAAAGACGCCGCACGCCATGCTGTCCCGCGCTCGTGCGGGTGTGCGCCGCCAGTCCATAATTATCAATCTGCCCGGAAGCCCCAAAGGCGTGCGTGAAAACCTGGAAGTGGTGCTTCCGGCGCTGACGCATGGATTGAAGAAGCTCAAAGGCGACCCCACCGACTGCGCGCGATGAAAAAACCGGCATGAATACCATCGATCCCGGACTTCTGAACTACGATTTTTCCCTTATGGGCCGTTTGCTGCTCGCGGCACTGCTCGGGGGCATGCTCGGTTTCGAGCGGGAAATTCACGGCCGTCCGGCCGGATTCCGCACCCATCTGCTGGTTGCCCTTGGGGCCTGCCTGATGATGCTGGTCTCGGAATTTTTTTTCGTGAAGTATCACGGACTCACCAGCGGTGCGGCTATGCGCATCGATCCGGGCCGGATCGCGGCCCAGATCGTGACCGGCATCGGTTTTCTCGGTGCCGGTGCCATTATCAAGGACGGGTCGGCGATTCGCGGCTTGACCACCGCGGCCTGCTTATGGGTTGCTGCGGGGATCGGCATGGCCGTGGGCACGGGATTGTATGTGCCGGCGCTGGCCGTGACCGGCATGGCCGTGGGCGCCCTGATGTTCCTCAAACGCGTGGAGGAATCCATGGCCAAGGATTCCTACGCCACCCTGACGGTATATTGCGACGCCAATCCATCGGTCGGCACTCTGGTGGAAGCCTGCCTCGATGCCCAGGGACTGCGACGTGTCGATGTCGCCGTGGAAAAGGACAAGCAAGCAGGGGAGGTGCGTTACGATTATGTGGTCGTGCGCATCGGGTCCATGAGGTCCAGTACGCTTGTTGAGGATATTGCCAACCTGGAAGGGGTACGCAAGGTACGTTTTCGCTGATCTTGTCGCTGGCAGAGCGGCGCGGCATGAGGAGGGTGGCTGCCGAACGGGCCTGACCGCCACTATTTCGCGAAACTCGGCCAGATTGTCTATCGGGCCGCTGGTTGCTACCCGGCGGGGGGCGGCAAGGTGACGCTGAGGGTCGGTGCCATGGATTAGCGTTTGACCATATCATGGCTTTGTGGTATTCAACTCGCCCAATGGATACAATGTTTTATTTTCGTGGGTGTATCCCGGCCCGGCATATTTCGCAGGGCATTTTAAGCACGAAGGAAGGTATTTCGATATGAGCAACAGGCTGCATTTCACCATGGGGCAACTGCTGGACGACATCGCCAACCGGTTTCCGGACAACGATGCCCTGGTTTACGCGGATCAGGGACTGCGCTACTCCTATCTGGAATTCAACGCTCTTTGTGAGCGGGTGGCCAAAGGCCTGCTGGCGTTGGGCGTTCGCAAAGGCGACCATGTCGCCATCTGGGCCACCAATGTGCCGCAGTGGGTTGTTCTGCAGTTCGCCACCGCCAAGATTGGCGCTGTCCTGGTAACGGTTAACACCAATTACAAGTCCGTGGAGCTCGAGTACGTGCTGAAACAGTCGGATGCCACCACCTTGTTTCTGGTTTCGGGATTCAAGGATACCGATTATGTTGAAACCCTCTACAGTGTGGTGCCGGAGCTGCGCGATGCCGGGCCGGGACAGCTCTGTTCCGAGCGGCTGCCGTTTCTGAAGCATGTCGTGTTTTTGGGGGACCGGCAGTTTCCAGGCATGCGCTGCTGGAGCGAGATGGAATCCCTCGGTCGGGATATCGAGGATGCGCAGCTGGCTGCAATTGCCTCCAGCCTGGATGAGCATGAAGTCATCAATATGCAGTACACATCCGGCACCACGGGGTTTCCCAAAGGGGTGATGCTGACGCACCACAATATCGTCAACAACGGTTTCAATATCGGTGAATGCATGCGGTTCACCGAAAAGGACCGGCTGTGCATCCCCGTGCCGTTTTTTCACTGTTTCGGCTGCGTCCTCGCGGTGCTGGCCTGCGTAACCCATGGCAGCACCATGGTGCCGGTCGAGACCTTCAGTGCGGAGGTGGTTTTGCGGACCATCGAGGCCGAGCGCTGCACGGCGGTGCATGGCGTGCCGACCATGTTCATCGCTGAACTCGATCATCCCAATTTCGGTCGTTACGATCTGACCAGTCTTCGTTCTGGCATCATGGCCGGGTCGCCCTGTCCCATCGAGGTCATGAAGCGCGTCATTCGCGACATGAACCTGACCGAAATTACAATTGCCTACGGTCAGACCGAGTCTTCGCCGGTCATCACCCAGACCCGCACCGACGACCCCATCGAGTTGCGGGTTGCTACCGTCGGGCGGGCGCTGCCGGATGTCGAAGTCAAGATCGTCGACATCGAGAATGGCCAGACCCTGCCTCCCGGCCGCCAGGGAGAACTCTGCACCCGCGGTTATCTGGTCATGAAGGGCTATTACAAGATGCCTGAGGAAACCGCGCGGGTAATTGATGGCGAGGGCTGGCTGCATACGGGCGACCTGGCGGTTATGGATGAAAATGGCTATTGCAAGATCACGGGACGCATCAAGAACATGATTATCCGCGGCGGGGAAAATATTTATCCCCGTGAGATCGAGGAGTTTCTGTATTCCCATCCGAAAGTTGCCGATGTTCAGGTGTACGGCGTGCCGGATATCAAGTATGGCGAACAGGTCATGGCGGCCATCAAGCTCAAGGAAGATACGGTGGCGACGGCAGAGGAAATCCAGGATTTCTGCCGGGGCAGCATTGCCAATTACAAGGTGCCGCGCTATGTCAAATTTGTTGATGAGTTTCCCATGACCGCCAGCGGCAAGATTCAGAAATTCAAGCTGCGGGAGATGGCCATCAAGGAGCTGAACCTCGAGGCTGCCAATTCGGTGGAAACGGCCTAGGCGCGACCGTGGGCGGCGAATTCGAAGCGAACGTGCCATGCACCGAGCTTGAGGCGCGACTTGGCGCTCTGCAGCGGCGCATGGCCGTGGCCGGCCTCGATGCCGGGGTGGTCATGCAGAATGCCGATCTTTATTATTTTACCGGAACGCTTCAGAGCGGACTGCTCTACATCCCCGCGGCGGGCGAACCGGTTTATCTGGTACGACGGGATGCCGCTCGGGCTCGCCGCGAATCCTGCCTTTCGCGTATCATCACTTTTGGTTCCTTCCGGGAACTATCCGGTATCCTTCAAGACTTCGGCTTGCCTCCCGGTCGGCGGATCGGTCTGGAACTCGATGTGTTGCCGGTGGCTTTGTACCGGCAGCTGGACGCGGCTCTGGGAAACCCCCATATCCAAGATGTTTCGCCGCTGATCCGCCGGACGCGGGCGATAAAGTCTGCCTGGGAATTGCAGCAAATGCGGCGGGCCGCCATCGGTCTCGACGAAGTCTGGCGACTGGCGCTGCACCTGGCATGTGAGGGGCTTACCGATCTCGAACTGGCCGTTGCTCTGGAGGGGAGGGCGCGCAGCCTCGGGCACCCCGGCTATGCGCGCATGCGTGCTTTTAACGGCGAAGTCGCCATGGGCATGGTCCTGATCGGCGACAACGGCGCCGTGCCGTCCTTTCGCAACACTCCGCTGGGAGGCGTGGGGCTGCACCCGGCCATCGGTTTCGGTCCCAGCGGAAAGCCTTTGACCGCTGGCGTGCCGGTAACGGTGGATCTGATTGGCTACGGGGCGGGGTATTATGCGGATCAGACCCGCACCTTTGCTCTGGGTCACCTTGATAAAAAGCTGTGCAGGGCTTACGATGCCATGTGTCAAATACAGGCCTTGCTGGTTGAAACCGCCCGCCCCGGTGCGACGTGGGGCTGTTTGTACGATGAGTGTTGCCGCCTGGCCACCGATCTTGGGTACGCGGAGCACTTCATGGGGACCGTGGGTAACCAGGTGTCCTTTATCGGTCATGGCATCGGGCTTGAAATCGATGAATATCCTTTTATCGCCCGCAATATGCACGACCAGCGGCTGGAAGAAAACATGACCTTCGCCTTTGAGCCGAAGGCGGTTTTTCCGGGGCTGGGCGCGGTTGGCATCGAAAATACCTTTGTGGTGACCCGCGACGGCCTCGAATCCCTGACCCTGTCCGACGAGTCCCTGCGCATTTTATAAGCTTCGCATCTTTTGCGCTAAGGTTCCTACAGGCCAAAGACATTGGCCGGTGCCATGCCGTATGCCGCAATTTCCCGCCGGTTACAAAAGCATGATTCCGATCTCTTCCCCGCCGCCAGTTCTGTTGCCGTTTTATCTTCCGGGGCCTTCAATCCCCGGGTGCAGCTGATTGCCGCCGCTGTCATGCCCTACATCTGGAGCGGCAGCGCCCAGGTCGGAAAGCGCCGGATCCGGGCTCAGAGATTCAGTCGCTTGATTTTTTCAACCAGGGTGGTGCGTTTGATGTTGAGCAGTTCCGCGGCGCGGGCCTTGACCCCCTGGCTCAGGTCCATGGCGGAGCGGATCAGGCAACGTTCGATGTTGGCGATGATCTCGGGCATATCCAGCCCCGCTTCGGTCAGCCGGGGGCAGGAAATCTGAGGTTCTTCGTCCTCGCAGCTGCTGCCGCTGATATTGGCCGGCAGATCGCTTTTGCCGATGGCCAATCCTTCGGTGAGGGTGACGGTGCGTTCTATGACATTCTCGAGTTCGCGCACATTTCCCGGCCAGTGGTAGTTTTCCAGGCAGGACATGGCTCCGGGCGTGATGGACAGTAGCGGCCGGTTCAGTTCATTGCAGGTTTTCTGCAGAAAATAACGAGCCAGCAAGGCAATATCCTCGCGTCTTTCCCTCAGGGCCGGCAGCGTTATGGGGATAACATTGAGCCGGTAGTAGAGGTCGGCGCGGAAGCGACCCCGTTCGACTTCTTGTTCCAGGTTGGCGTTGGTTGCGGAGATGACCCTTACGTCCAGCTTTATTTTCTTTGATGATCCGACTTTTTCCACTTCCTGTTCCTGCAGCACGCGCAGCATCTTCATCTGCAGGTGCAGCGGCATGGTACCGATTTCATCCAGGAACACGGTTCCCTGATGGGCCTGCTGGAATTTCCCTGTCTTATCCGCCACCGCACCGGTAAAGGCCCCGCGAACATGGCCGAACAACTCGCTTTCCAGTAGCTCCGCGGGGATGGCGCCGCAGTTGATGGCCACAAACGGTTTTTCCTTTCGGTGGCCATTGTAGTGGATGGCTTTGGCGACCAGTTCCTTGCCGGTACCCGATTCCCCGAGAATCAGAATCGTCGAATCGGTGTGCAGAACCTTTTCCATGCGGGAGAAGACATGCTGCATTGCAAGGCTGTTGCCGATAATGTTGTCGAAGCGGTATTTGCCTCGCAGTTGCTGACGAAGGTACAGGTTCTCCGCGATGAGCCGGCTTTTTTCCAGGGCTTTGGCAATGATAACCTGCAGCTTTTCGAAGTGCAGAGGTTTGGTAATATAGTCAAAGGCCCCTTCTTTCATGGCTTCGACCGCCGACTCTGCTGAACCTTTGCCGGTGATCAGTATGACATTGGTGAAGGGCCACTGCTCCTTGACGCGCTTCAGGATCTCGATGCCGCTGACGCCGGGCAGAAAAAGATCGGTGAGGATGACCTCGAAAGGCGTTTTGGCCAGAATCTCAAGGGCTTTTTCGCCGGTTTCGGCGGTGGTCACCTGGTAGCCGGCGCTGCTCAACAGCAGGGCGATGGCTTCCCGGTTGGCGGCTTCGTCTTCGATAACCAGAATCTGTGATATGTTTTTCATGGCGTAACCTGTGAAAAAAAGGTGGCTTTGTCATCCGATTGACGCTATGCTAGGAAGCTACCATGTCCTGAAGGCTCAGGCAAGTGTTTGCGTTAAAAAATTGGCGCATTGATGGGGTGGTGATTCAAATGATTGACGCATGGGGCGCTCACAGAATCTTTGTATCGCCTGTCTGGATGCTGGTCCCGCTGCTGTTTATGCTGGTTGGCATGCCTGGTTCCCGGTCAGATGCGGCCGAGGTGCCGGTGTCTGCTCCGGTGGTCGAGGCAGTGCGCATCTCGGGGACCATCAACCCCGCCGTTGCTGCATTTGTAACGGAGCAACTCGATCGCGTCAACCGTGAAAAGCCCGCGGCTTTTCTTCTGGAGCTCGACACGCCTGGAGGCCTGGACCTTGCCATGCGCCAGATCGTCAAGGCGGTGCTCGGTTCGCAGGTGCCGGTGGTGGTGTTTGTTGCCCCCGCCGGTGCACGCGCCGCTTCAGCCGGCGCGCTGATAACCCTGGCCGCCGACTTTGCCGGTATGGCGCCGGGTACCAACATCGGTGCGGCTCACCCGGTATCCATCGGCGGCGGACGGGACAATGGTGACGATGTGTTGATGGGAAAGGTCGTGGAAGATGCGGCCGCCTATGCACGCAGTCTGGCAATGCGCCGGGGTCGCAACCCGGTATGGGCGGAGAAGATGGTGCGTGATAGCGTTTCCATCGCGGCCCATGAGGCGTTGCAGCGTCAGGTTGTCGATCTGGTGGCCGAGAACCGTACGGAACTGCTGCGGATGCTGCATGGGCGCACGTACCGTCGCGGTGATGAGATTCGTCAGCTGGTCTGTCGGGATGCCACGGTAAAGTTTTCCGGCATGGACTGGCGGCAGAAGATTCTTAATACCATAAGCGACCCGAATGTGGCCTATATGCTGCTCCTGCTCGGTTTGCTCGGCATTTTTTTCGAAATCAGTCAACCCGGGGTGGTGCTGCCCGGCGCCGTCGGCGCCATGGCGTTACTGCTGGCGCTGTTTGCCTTTCAGACCCTGCCGGTCAATTACGTCGGCATGCTGCTGATTGTACTGGCTCTGGTACTGTTTGTTCTGGAGGTGAAAGTGACCTCGTTCGGCATGCTTACCGTCGGAGGCCTGATCAGCATGACCTTCGGCTCACTGATGTTGTTTGAACATACCGAACCCTTTATGCGGCTTTCCAGGGCGGTTATCGCCGGGACGGCAGTGGTGACGGCCGGGTTCTGTCTGCTGGTGGCCTGGTTTGTCGTCCGCGCCCAACGGCGGCGTGTTGTGTCCGGGCAGGAGGGCATGGCCGGTCTGCGCGGCGAGACGCTTACCGAAGTATATCGAGATGGGCAGATTTTCGTGCGCGGCGAATACTGGTCCGCCTACGCCGACGAGCCGATTCCCGCCGGTGAGACCGTCGAGGTGGTGCGAATGGCGCAGGGCCTGCGCCTGGAAGTGCGGCGTCCGAAACCGGTTCACACCGTGGTGAATACACACCCAATGTCAGGTTCCGACAAGGAGAATATCCCATGATCTATCCCGTCATAGTCCTGGTTTTTCTGGTCCTGATCCTTTCCAGTGCCGTGAAAGTGATTTACGAATACGAACGTGGCGTGGTGTTTCGTCTGGGACGTTTTGCCGGAGTCAAAGGGCCGGGACTGCGACTCATCATTCCGGTGGTTGACCGCCTGATGAAAATCAGCCTGCGCACTGTGGCCATGGATGTCGCACCGCAGGACGTCATCACCAAGGACAACGTCTCCGTCAAGGTCAACGCGGTGCTTTATTTCCGGGTGGTCAGCCCGGAAAAATCGATCATCGAGGTGGAAAACTACCTTTACGCGACCAGTCAGTTGGCGCAGACTTCCCTGCGCAGTGTGCTGGGGCAGTCCGAACTGGACGAACTGCTGGCGCATCGCGAGAATATCAACCGGCATCTGCAGGAAATCCTCGATCGTCAGACCGATCCCTGGGGGGTGAAGGTTTCCAATGTCGAGATCAAGCATGTCGATCTGCCGGTGGAGATGCAGCGGGCCATGGCCCGTCAGGCCGAGGCCGAACGCGAGCGGCGTTCCAAGGTCATTCATGCCGAAGGGGAATTTCAGGCGGCACAGAAGCTCACCGATGCGGCCGGCATTATCTCTTCCCAGCCGGGCGCCCTGCAGTTGCGTTATCTTCAGACCCTGACCGAAATCGCCACGGAGAACAGTTCGACGGTAGTTTTCCCGTTTCCGGTGGATCTTGTCCGGCCGTTTTTGGGAGGCCCGCACAAAGAATGATCGCATGTCTTGGTCATGCTGACGGTCTGCATCGCTCCTGAATGACGGGGTGCCGCGGCGAGATGCGGCGTAAATGCTTTCGGGCAGTTTCGATATATCGGTTTTCTCGAATAAACAGATTGTTGTTTTGGACTTGTGATTTTGGTAAAGTAGCCGGCCGGTCCAAACACTTAGCACCAGGGAGGTTTGATTCATGGAAATAAAGACATTCAATAAAGTCATGGCGGCCAATCGTGGTGAAATCGCCATTCGCATCTTTCGCGCATGCATCGAACTGGGCATCAAAACGGTGGCCATCTATTCGGAAGAGGATCGGGTGGCCCTGCATCGCTACAAGGCGGATGAATCCTATCGCGTCGGCAAGGGCAAAGGGCCTATCGAGGCTTACCTCGGCATCGACGAAATTATCGATCTGGCCAAGAAGAAGGACGTCGATGCCATCCATCCCGGCTACGGCTTTCTGTCGGAAAACCCTGAATTTGCCGAAGCCTGCGAGAGGGCCGGTATCGCCCTGATCGGCCCGGGTGCCGAGATCCAGCGCAAGCTCGGCGACAAAGTGGCGGCGCGCAAGGTGGCCATCGAGGCTGGTGTTCCGGTGGTTCCCGGGACCGACAAGCCGGTGACCAGCGAAGAGGAAGCGCTGCTGTTCGCCGCCAAATGTGGTTATCCCATCATGGTCAAGGCCGCCGCTGGCGGCGGCGGGCGCGGCATGCGCATCGCGCGTAACCGGCAGGAGTTGGCCGAAGGTCTGCGGTCGGCATCCTCGGAAGCCAAGGCGGCATTTGGTAACCCGTCGGTTTTCCTTGAAAAATACATTGAAAACCCCAAGCATGTCGAAGTGCAGATCCTTGGCGACCAGCATGGCAGCGTGGTGCATTTCTACGATCGCGACTGTTCCATTCAACGCCGTCACCAAAAAGTCATCGAGGTGGCACCTTCGCCGAACCTGAGCGCCGCCAAGCGGCAGGAGTTGTGCGATTACGCCCTGCGCATCGCCAATCATGTCGGCTATGTCAACGCCGGTACGGTTGAATTCCTGATGGATGCCGAAGGCCATTTCTACTTTATCGAGGTCAATACCCGCATTCAGGTCGAGCATACCGTGACGGAAATGGTGACCGGGCGAAATCTGGTGCGGGCCCAGATCCGCGTGGCCGAGGGATACCGTTTGAGCGATCCGGAAATCAACATACGCGGCCAGAAGGATATTCAGCTCAACGGTTTCGCCATTCAGGCCCGTGTCACGACCGAAGATCCGACCCGGAACTTTTCCCCTGATTTCGGCACCATTACGGCCTATCGCAGCCCTGGCGGGTTCGGCGTGCGTCTTGATGCCGGCAGCGCTTTTCCCGGGGCGCGGATCTCTCCCCATTACGATTCGCTGCTGGTTAAAATCAGCGGTTGGGGATTGACCCTGCGCGAGGCGGCCCGCACTACCGACCGCAGTCTGGCGGAATTCCGGCTGCGCGGTGTCAAATGCAATATTGGTTTTCTGGCCAACGTCATCAACCACCCGACCTTTCTGGCCGGGGCCTGCGATACCAGTTTTATCGACACGCATCCCGAACTGTTCGAGATACCGGAAAAACGTGATCGTTCCAGCAAGCTGCTGTCCTATATCGGGCATGTGGTGGTCAATGGCTATCCAGGCATTAAAAATCCATTGCATTACAAGGATTTGCGCGACCCCCGCATTCCGGAAATCCGCTATGACGTGCCGCGTCCGAAGGGCTCACGGGACATCCTGCTCGAAAAGGGGGCCGAAGGCCTGGCGCGGTGGGCTCTTGAGCAGCCGCAGTTGCTGATCACCGACACCACCATGCGTGACGCTCACCAGTCGCTGATGGCCACCCGCTTCAGAACCCATGACCTGGCCAAGATTGCTCCGGCCACCAGTCACCTTGGCAGTGGGCTTTTTTCGCTGGAGATGTGGGGCGGCGCATCTTTTGATGTCGCCATGCGTTTTCTGCGGGAGGATCCATGGGAGCGTCTGGACCGGCTGCGCAGAAAAATCCCCAACATCCTGTTCCAGATGCTGCTGCGGGCCTCCAACGCCGTCGGTTACTGCAACTATCCTGATAACGTGGTGCGGGAATTTGTCGCCAAGGCGGCAGAGAGCGGCATCGATGTGTTCCGCATTTTCGATTCTCTGAACTGGACCAAGGGGATGCAGGTAGCCATGGATGCGGTACGCAAGTCCGGTGGTGTCTGCGAGGCGGCTATCTGTTATACCGGGGACATTCTCGATCCCAAGCGCGACAAGTATCCACTGTCCTACTACGTTAACATGGCCAAAGAGCTGGAAAAAATGGGTGCCCATATCCTTGGCATCAAGGACATGGCCGGGCTGCTCAAGCCGCTGGCCGCCGAAAAACTGGTGCGGGCATTGAAACAGGAGGTCGGGATTCCCATCCACCTGCACACCCATGATACCTCCAGCAACGGCGGGGCGACTCTGCTGCTGGCCGCCCAGGCCGGTGTCGATATCGTTGATACGGCCCTGTCGTCCGTATCCGGTCTGACCGCGCAGCCCAACATGAATGCGCTGCTGGCTGCTCTAAAAGGACATGATCGCGACCCCGGTCTGGACGAGGAAGGTATTCAGAAGCTGGCCAATTACTGGGAGACGGTGCGCACCTATTATGCGCCGTTCGAGTCGGAGCTGCGCAGCGGCACCGCCCAGGTCTACCATCACGAGATTCCCGGGGGCCAGTATTCCAACTACAAACCGCAGGTTGAGGGATTTGGTCTCGGCGACCGCTGGGAAGAGTGCAAGGAGATGTACCGCAAAGTCAACGACATGTTCGGCGACATCATCAAGGTCACGCCGTCATCCAAGATCGTCGGCGACATGACCATGTTCATGGTGCAGAACAATCTGCAACCGGAGGATGTTTACGAACGGGGGCAGGAACTGACTTTTCCGCAGGGTGTGGTTGATTTCTTCAAGGGCATGATCGGGCAACCTCACGGTGGTTTCCCCGAGAAACTGCAGAAGATCGTTCTCAAGGGCGAGGAACCTTTGACCTGCCGCCCTGGTGAATTTCTCGAACCGGTCGATTTCGTCGCCAAACGTCAGGAATTGGAGAACAAACTCGGCCATCCGGTTTCGGAGCGGGACGTGTTGTCGGCGGTGCTTTACCCCGGCGTTTTCGAGGAGTTCGATGCACATCGAACGGAATACCAGGACACGTCGGTGCTGCCGACGCCGGTGTTCTTCTATGGTCTGGATCTCGGCGACGAATGTACCGTAGAAATGGAGCCGGGCAAAAACCTGCTGGTGCAGCTCAATGCCATCGGCCGGATTCAGGATGACGGACATCGCGACATCTATTTCGAGCTCAATGGCGAACCGCGCCAGATCATGGTTCCCGACCTTTCGGTAGCCGACGATCAGATCAAGCATCGCAAGGCCGATCCGGACAATCTGCATCATGTCGGTGCGCCGATGCCCGGCAAAGTGTTCCGGATTCTGGTCGATGTCGGTTGTGTTGTGAAAAAAGGCGATATTCTGTTGTCTACCGAAGCGATGAAGATGGAGACCAATGTCAAAGCCGAAAAGGACGGCGTGGTTGCCGAGATTCTGATCAGGGAGGGAACCCAGGTGGAGCAGGGCGAATTGCTGCTGATCCTGGAATAGAGCTTCTGCTCGATAAATGTATGGACACAAAGAGCCGGACACCCTGTCTGGCTCTTTGTGTTTGGTACCCTTGTGCCGCTGCCGCGAACCGCTATGAGGCTGGCATGCCCTGCAGAAAGCTCAACAGCAGCAGCAGCAGTGTGACGCTCACCGCCGAAAACAGGGTTGAGAGGATGATAATGGAACTGGCCAGGCGGGGATTGCCACCCAGTTCCTGCGCCATGACATAACTCGCGGCGGCGGTGGGCGTGGCGGCAAGCAGCACGGCGATGCCGAGATCCATCGTGGACAGGTGCATCGGCAAGAGGATCAGCAGGTTCAGCATTGGAAACAGGACCAGCTTGAATAGGGTGGCGAGCCCGGCCTGTTTCAAGTCCCCCTGCAGCTGTCGCGGTGAAAACACGCCGCCGATGGTCAGCAGGGCCAGGGGCAGGGTTGCCGCCGTAACCATGTGCAGGCTTCGTTCGGCCACGCCCGCTACGGGCCATTTTGCCAGGTTCCAGAAAATACCCGCGGCAGCACCGAGGATAAGCGGATTGCACAGCAGTTGATGGCGGATCAGGCGCCAATGCCGTTCGGGGTGCTGGTGGCGCTGCGCCATGATATGCACCAGAATGGACCACACATTGATGATCGGAACCAGGCATCCCATGAGAAGTCCGGCCCGGGTGAAACCGGCGTCGCCGTAAGCGCTCATGATGATGGGCAGTCCTACATAGGCAAGGTTGCCGCGGAAACCGCCCTGACTGAAAGTGCAGCGATCCTCCGGCGGATAACCGAGCAGGTATGCGGCGGCATAGGACAGCAGGGCCCCCAGGCTCAATGTGGCAATCATGGCCAGGGTGAGCCTGGGGCTGAAGCTTGTCGCGAAGTCGGCCGTGCTGATTTTGTAGAAAAGCAGCAGCGGCAGAAAAACATAATACAGCAGTCGGTTGATCTGTTGCAGAAAAGTCTGGTCAATAAGGCCGATTCGACGCAAAATGACGCCGAGAGTGATGACGGCAAACACTGGCAGGATGATGTTCAGGGTGTTTAAAAAGTGCTGCATGGGAATTCCCCGCTGGATTTCCTGCGACCATACCCTGCCGCTTCGGGTGTTTGCAATGTTCTTTTAGCATGGAGTGTCCGCAATGAAAGTTCTGGTCGATGGCGACAGTCCGCGAAATCCCGCCGACTCTCAGTTCGAGATGGAAGGGTGGGTCGATCTGGCGCCGTTTGAAAAACTGGTGGGAATGTCCATTATCGAAGCCTGTGACGGGCGCGCTGTGTTGACGATGCCCTTTGTCGTAAAACTTTCTCAGGGGGGCGGCTTTTTGCACGGTGGTGCCTTGACCGCACTGGCCGATACGGCGGCCGCCATGGCGGTCAAAACCTGCTTGCCGGTCTCGACGCCTTTCGCGACCCGCAACCTCTCCATGCGGTTCCTCGCGCCGGTTCGCCAGGGTACGGTAACCGCTGCTGCCACGGTAAAGCAGATCGATGGCCGCCGGTACCTTGTCCACGTGGATCTTCAGGATGATCAGGACCATGCGGTGGCGGAATTCACTGCGGATTTCAGGCTGTTGCGGCCCGCTACGGGCGTGTGCGGCGATGCGGAAAGCTTGGTCGCCCCGGCAAAACCGATAACGGAAGGACGTTATTGATGCAGGCGGGCGATATTACCTTCTGGATTGCTTTTTCGGCAGGACTGGCTTCGTTTGTCTCGCCGTGTGTGCTGCCGCTGATCCCATCCTTTATCACCTATATTACTGGGTTGAGTTTTCAGCAATTGCAGCAATCTCATCCCGGAAGCAGGGTTCGCTGGCAGGTGGTTTTGCACTGCCTGCTGTTCATCGCGGGTTTTTCATTGGTATATACCGTCATGGGAGTGGTTGCCGGCAGTCTTTTCGGCCTTTTGCAGGATGGTTTGCGTTGGGTTCAGAAGCTTGGAGGACTGCTTGTTTTTCTGTTCGGCATACATTTGACCGGGCTTTTTCACTTCGGCATTTTGCTGGGTGAAAAGCGTGTCCATATTCACAACAAGCCGGCCGGCTATTTTGGTTCGTTTCTTGTCGGTCTGGTTTTTTCAGCCGGATGGACACCCTGTACCGGGCCGATCCTCGGATCGGTGCTGACCATGGCGGCGGGATCTTCCGGAAGTTCCTTGCGTGGCGGCATCCTGCTCGCCAGCTATTCTGCCGGTCTGGGGTTGCCGTTTCTGGTTTCCGGCCTGATGTTTCACGGATTTCTGCGGTTTTTTAATCGCTTCCGCAAGCATATTCGTCTCGCCGAGGTGCTCACCGGCATCATGCTCATGATTGTAGGGCTTCTACTATTTTTTAATGGTTTCAGCTATCTGACCGCCATTTTTTATCAATGGCTGCCGGTTGTCGGGTGATCTGGCTCAGGTGCCGCCGGCCCCGGTTGCATCTTGACATGCGCCGGTTGCCTCTGGTAATTTGATATTCAATTTCATCGGAGGTGCCATGGCCGACAAACGCGAGATGTTCCGAAATTATATCAGCCAGCAGGGACTCAAGCTTACGCGTCAGCGGGAAATCATTCTGGATGAATTTCTCCGTGCTGCCGCCCATCTGTCGACCGAGGAACTTTATCACCGGGTTCGAAAAAAGCATTCCCATATCGGCTATGCGACAGTTTACCGGACGCTCAAGCTGCTGGCGGAATGTGGCCTTGCCAAAGAGCGTGACTTTGGCGGCGGTCAGTCCCTTTACGAAGTCGCTCACCGCGGCTATCATCATGATCATCTCATCTGCGTTGAATGCGGTGAAATTATCGAGTTCGAGAATGCGCGTATCGAGGAACTGCAGAAACAGGTTGCACATGAGCATGGCTTCGTCATGACCGATCACCGTCTGGAAATATACGGCCGTTGCGCCAAGTGTTCCTCCTCCTGAAACTGGCCATCTATACAACAAGTTTTTCGTTTTTTTTCTTTGCAACCCCATCTGGAATGATTTCGTCATGGCAGGTCAAACAGAAGTTGCTTCCACCGTCCGCAAGATTGTGCTGGTCGGTAGTCCGAATGTCGGCAAAAGTGTTCTTTTCAACGCCCTGACCGGGGCGTATACGGTTGTGTCCAATTATCCCGGCACCTCCGTGGAGGTATCCCGGGGCAATTGTGAAATCGAAGGGGTTTCCTATCAGGTGCTCGACACGCCGGGCATGTATTCACTGTTGCCGATTACAGAAGAAGAACGTGTCGGCCGGGAAATTCTCCTGAAGGAAAAAGCCCACACCGTCGTTCATGTTATCGATGCCCGCAATCTCGAGCGCATGCTGCCCATGACCCTGCAGTTGGTGGAGGCCGGGCTTCCGGTGGTGCTGCTGGTCAATATTATGGATGAAGCCGAACGACGGGGAATGCGTATTGACATTCCGCTGTTGCAGGAAAAACTCGGCATCCCCGTGATAGGTGGGGCCATGGCGCGAAAACGTGGTTTGAGCGAATTGCGCCAGGTCATAGCCGACTACGATCCTGCCGTGAAAGCGGTGTTCGGCTATTCCCGTGAACTGGAAAAGGATATTGCCAAGGTTTCGGAACATCTCAAAGGCGATTACACCCTGGTGCCGCGTTCCATGGGCTTGCTGCTGCTGCAGAAGGACGAGGATGCCTGGAAGCTGGTGCGGGCCGCCGAATGTTGCGACAACCTGAAGACCATCGAGGCGGCGGTCAACGAAACGGTTTACGAGCGGCGCCTGGATCTGAACTTGCGCATCAGCCTTGAACGCAAAAGGATCTGTCGCGCCATTCTGGAAGAAGTCATTTATCAGCAGGCCGATCGAAAGCCGGGCTTTTTCGAAAAGCTGGCGGCCTGGACCATCAATCCCTGGACCGGCTTCCCCCTGCTGCTACTGGCGCTTTATTTCGGCATTTATCTGTTTGTGGGCAGTTTCGGTGCCGGCACCCTGGTGGACCTGCTTGAAGGGCAGCTGTTCGAAAATTACCTGAACCCCTGGGTGATTGACCTGGTGCATCGGCTTACGGACTGGTACTGGCTGCGGGAACTGCTGGTCGGCGAATACGGTATATTCACCCTTGGAGTGCGCTATGCGGTAGCTCTGGTACTGCCGATCGTCGGCACTTTCTTTCTGGCTTTTTCCATCATGGAGGATGTCGGCTATTTCCCACGCCTGGCCATGCTTGTGGATCGGATCTTTAAAAAAATCGGGCTGAACGGCCGGGCGGTAATACCCATGGTGTTGGGTTTCGGATGCGACACCATGGCGACCATGGTAACGCGAACACTGGAAACGGTGCGTGAAAGGATCATCGTCACGCTGTTGCTGGCGCTGGCAATTCCCTGCAGTGCTCAGCTCGGAGTTATCATGGGCCTGCTTTCCGGCGTGCCGGGCGCCTTGCCGACCTGGATCGCCTGCATAACGGTTGTTTTTCTGCTGGTGGGCCTGCTGTCCGCCCGTCTGTTGCCGGGAGAGCGCCCCATGTTCTACATGGAGTTGCCGCCCATGCGGTTGCCCCAGGCCCGTAATGTTGTCATAAAGACGGTGAGCCGCATGCAGTGGTATTTTCTGGAAATCTTTCCGTTGTTCATCTTCGCTTCGGTTCTGCTGTGGGCCGGCAAGATGACCGGCGGACTGAATGCCCTGGTGCGGGGCATGTCACCTGCCATAGCCGCACTGGGGCTGCCCGCAAAAACCACCGCCGCCTTCATTTTCGGTTTTTTCCGGCGTGATTTCGGTGCTGCCGGACTTTACGACATGCACGCCCAGGGATTGCTGACGCCGCGCCAATTGACTGTGGCAGCCGTCACCATGACACTGTTTGTGCCTTGCATCGCCCAGTTCCTCATGATGAAGAAGGAGCGTGGCTGGAAGGTCTCCGCCGGCATCTTCCTGCTGGTTACCCTGTTGGCTTTCAGCGTCGGCTGGAGTCTCAATGTGGTCCTCGGTTTTACCGGGTGGCTGGTATGAAGTGCGGTTTTTGCGGCCGCGAGCTGCCGCCTCCCGACAAGTTGGAACAGAAACCTTGCGGAGCGTGCCCGGGAGGATGCCGGAAGATTCACTGTCCCTGGTGTGGTTACGAAAATCCCGTTGTTCCCGGCTTTTTGCGCCGATGGAGCGAAAAAGATAAATCCAAGGAGAACGATTGATGGAACGCTCGGAAAGGGCTGAAGATTTGCTGGAAGCCGTTTGGATCGCGGTCGTTGAAGAGGGGGACAACTCGGCCTCCTTCGAAGCGCTGAATGTCAAGGCCGACGATGCGGCGCTGCTGGATCTCGAACGTCAGGCCCTGGTTGAAATCAAGGGAGAGCGGGTCTATCTGCGCTCCGAAGGACGCCTGGCCGGCGAAAAAGTGGTGCGTCGCCACCGTCTGGCCGAGCGTCTGATGATGGATATTCTTGATCTCAAAGGCAGCAATGCCAATGCCAAGGCCTGTGAATTCGAGCATCTCCTCAACGAAGGGGTCGATACCCGAATCTGCACCCTTCTGAATCACCCCACAACCTGTCCCCACGGCCGTCCCATTCCTCCCGGTGAGTGTTGCCGGGCTGCACGGCGCGCGGCGGACATCGGCGTCGTGCCCCTCACCGAAATGAAGGTGGGGCAGGAGGGCGAGATTGCCTATCTAGCCACCAGCGATGCCAAAAAAATGCAGAAACTGATGTCTCTGGGCGTGTTGCCGGGCAATCGGGTACGGCTCAACCGACGGTTTCCTTCCTTCATTTTTCATGTTGGCAACTCTGAGTTTGCCGTGGACGAGCAGCTGGCGCGGGAGATTTTCATTCGTACCGGCAAAAGCGAATAGCTGTTTTGACGCAGCGGATGCGATGGCCCCGAAACTTCTGGACGGTTGCGGGGCCTTTGTTTTATCCGGAGGGCTTTACGCAGGAAAATAGACTTTGTTTTACATGAGCCCTTTGTTAGTATTTCGTACCGGCTGATCTTGTGTCAGAGGGGCGCCACCGTGTTTTGAGATCGGTGGTCATGCGCGGCAAAAGCACCGTTTTCGTATGGAAACAGGGTTGGGAGCAGATGTTCGGATTCCGTCACGCCACGCTCAAAAAGAAACTGACGGGCCTTATGATGCTGACCTGCGCCGTGGTACTGGTGTTGTCCGCCAGCGCATTCATGGCGGTGGAAATCGTCTCGTTCCGACGTAACATGGTAGAACATAATTACGCGCTGGCCGAGGTTCTGGCCGCCAATAGCACCATTGTTCTGACCCTCAGAAACAAACAGGTCGGCGACCAGGTGATGTCCTCGCTGCTGCAACAGCCGCATATCAACCGCGCCTACATCTTTACCCTGCGCTATCAGGTCGTAACCCATTATCTGCGCCCCCAGAAGAACCACGGCGCACCCGGACAATGGAGCGCCGGGATGGACCCTTCCACCTTCGAACTGCTCGCCCGGACGGTCGAGACGGATCAAAGAGTTCATTCTTTTTCTCCCCGCTCCCTGGCGGTTGTTGTTCCGGTGCGGCATATGGGCCGCACCATCGGCATGGTCTATCTGCAGTCCGGCCTCGGTGAGTTTTATCTGTGGCTGAGATCGTATGCCCTGAGCGTCCTGGCGGTGCTTGCCCTGTCATGCCTTACGGGCTATTTTGTCGCAAGGTATCTGCAGAGTCTGGTGTCCCGCCCGATCCTGCATCTTGCGAACAAGATGCGCGTGGTATCGGGCAGCCAGGATTTCTCCGTGCGGGTGGTCAATCCTGCCAACGACGAGGTTGGCGTTCTGTTCCAGGGATTCAACCGGATGCTTGAACAGCTCGAAAGCCGCGACAAACAGCTGGAAGAGTACCGTTACCATCTGGAAGAGCAGGTTCTGAAACAGACCCGGGAGTTGCGTGAGACCAACGATGAACTACATCAAACGGTCGAACAACTCGCCAGGGCGCGGCAAGCGGCCGAGGCTGCCAATCAGGCCAAATCAAGGTTTCTGGCCAATATGAGCCATGAAATCCGCACACCTATGATCGGTGTTATCGGCGTGTCCGAGCTTCTTCTGAAGACCGGACTGGATGGCCAGCAACGAGAGCTGGCGCATATGATACAGGGCTCCGGCGAATCCCTGTTGAACATTCTCAACGATATTCTTGACTTTTCCAAGATTGAAGCCGGGCGACTGGTGCTGGAGACGGTTCCTTTCAATCTGCTGGCAGTTGTCGAAGAACCGGTGGCGCTGCTGGCCAAGGCCGCCCATGACAAAAACCTGGAGCTGATATGCCGCATTGATCCCGGCACCCCCGTTTCCCTGCTCGGCGATCCAGCCCGCCTGCGGCAAATTGTGTTCAATCTGGTCGGCAATGCCGTCAAGTTTACCGAACGGGGAGACGTGACGGTCCGCTTTGGCTGCAGGGAAGAGGATGACTCCGGGGCCTGCATTTACCTGGAGGTAAGGGATACCGGCATCGGCATCGAGCCCGAGGCCCAGCAAAGGATTTTCGAATCTTTTTCGCAGGCGGACAGTTCGACCACCAGGCATTTTGGCGGAACCGGGCTCGGCCTGGCGATTGTCAAACAACTGATTGAGCACATGGGGGGACATATTCACCTTGAAAGCGCCAGGGGGGACGGGTCGGTGTTTACCTGCTGCATCCCTTTGCAAAAGCACGAAGACAGGTGCTGGCCGGGGACAGTTCCGCCACCGGGACAGGCTGCGGCAAAAGCGCTGGTGGCCGTGGCTCATACGGGGCTTCGCGATATGCTGGTGGAACAACTCGACGCCATGCATCTCGCTGTGGAGACCCTCTCCCTCAATGCTCCTTTGAGCGATGAAATGATTGCGGACTCATGTCGCGGGGCCAACCTGCGGCTGGTGCTGACGGATGCCTGTTTGCTGCGGGACAACCCTGTACTGCATGATCACTTCGAAAAAAACTGCCCAAAAAACTGCCGTCGGGTGGTGATGACCCCGCGTGGTCTTCTCTGCCCCGAAGGGGGCAGCGGTTCCCTGTGGGAGGTGCTGGTAAAGCCCGTATGTCCGTCACAATTGCACAGAATGGTTGCGGGGTTGCCGGTAGATGTTGTTGCATGCGAACCGGAGACGGCAGCGACGGTTTCAGGACTGGCGGAAAACGGGCAGAAGTTCGTCCAGAGGCCGCGCGTCTTGCTGGCTGAAGACAATCCCACCACCCGCCGCATGATTACCATCAGCCTGCAGAGTCGTGGTTGCCAAGTGGTTGCCGCGGAAAATGGCGAACAGGCGGTTGCTGAAGCCATGGAGCAGATTTTTGACTTGATACTGATGGATTGCCAGATGCCAATCATGGATGGTTACCAGGCCGCGGCGCAATTGCGTCATGCCGGCATCAAGGCTCCCATCATCGCTCTGACGGCTCACTCCCGAGGCGAAATCGATGACCAATGCCGCCAGTGCGGTATGGACGACTATCTGGCAAAGCCGTTCAAACACGAGCATTTGTTCCGGCTGATCCGGAAGTGGGTGCCCGGCAGCCCTGAAAGAAACGATGCGTCTTTGCTTGCTCCCGATGATTGGATAAATCATGCCCCCCGGAATTAATCGACTTTTTCTTGTGTCCGGCGGTTGTGCCCTGGCCTACCTGGCATTGGTCGGCTTTCTGCTCTTCAGCATTTTTAAACCCGTGCCGCTGCCTGAAGAGATCGTGGTTACTTCCCTGCAAAGCAGGAACAGAAAAACGGCGGACGGTTCGTTGATCACGCTATGCGGTCAGGGGTTTTCTCAGGACTTGAAGGCTTTTCTCAATCTGGATATCGGTAACCACTTCGCGATTGTAGGGAAGATGCCGAGTTGGGGGATCGCCAAAGCGGTCGCGGCTCGAGGTCATCTCGGTTTTCTCGGTGATACCATCCGTGGTCTGCAGGTCGTCGATCTGGCGGATGTCACCCGACCCAAAATGGTCGGAGCTCTCAAGCTGTCGGGATGGCCGTGGAAATTGGCGGTTCAGGATGCACGGGTTTATGTCGCGGCCTACAAGGATGGGGTGCATGTCGTGGACGTGGAACACCCGGAAAACCCACGATTGCTGGCATCCCTGGATACCCCGGGCACGGTCCTGGACATTATCGTGGAGGGGGACCGGGCCTATGTTGCCGACGGTCCCGCCGGGGTGCATGTTGTCGATCTGCGGGATCAGCCGCGTATCCTGACCACGCTGGATACTCCCGGCGTTGCGTCGGGGCTCTGGAAGGCAGGTCGCTATCTTTACGTGGCCGATGGTGAGGCGGGTTTTCAGGTGCTTCGGTGCTTGCCGAACGATGGCCTTGAAAAAGTATCCGTCGTTGACACCCCGGGGCAAGCCACCGCTATAGCGGTGCAGGACAACCGGGCCTATGTGGCCGATAAATCCGGGGGCATCCAGGTCATCTCGGTAGCACAACCTCAACGTCCGAGACACCTTGGGTCGACTCCGTTGCTCGGAAGCGCCCGCAGCCTTGAATGGATCGACGGGGTGCTGTGGGTGGCGGCGGATTTGGGAGGGATGCATGTTTTTCAGCCGGATGCCGACGGGGGCCTGCATTTTATGGGGGCGATCGATACGCCCGGTGCTGCCTGGGATGTTGCAGCCGTGGGAAGGCATGTTCTGGTGGCCGACGCCAAGCGCGGATTGCAGGTCTTATCACGGGACTGCGTTTCACATCTGGCCAGGCCCCGCGTTTTGACCCTGCCGGGCGTGGCTCAGGGGCTTTTGGCCAAGCGGGGTTGGATCTATGTTGCCGGAGGCCGGTCCGGCTTGCAGGTGCTGGAAAATCATCGCGACGGTTTGCGTCTGGTGGAGACTGTCGATACGCCGGGTCTGGCCATCGATGTCGCGGCGGACGACCAACGGGTATTTGTCGCCGATGGTGCGAAGGGCATTCACGCGATAACTCTCCGCGATAAGAAACACCGTATCGATGACTCTCTGCTCCTGCCGGGCAAACTGAAACGGCTGGTTTGCCGGCAGCACAAACTTTTTGTTGCCGATTTGAACGGCACCTTGCATGTCGTTGATGCGAAGCCGGGCGAAAAAATGCGGCCATTGGCAGCCATGCCGGTGACTCATCCATTCCTGGATATTGCCGTCAGCAACGATTACGCCTATCTTGCCTGTGGCTCCATGGGGATCTTTATTGTCGATGTGCGCCACCCCGAGCGCCCGGTCATGGTCGGCAAGGTTGCGCTTCCGGACTATCTGCTGCCGTTTGCCTGTGCCACCTCACTGGTTGTTGACGGACAACGGCTGTTTGTCGCCAACGGCCTGGCGGGTTTGCAGATCTACAATCTCGACAACCCGGAACAGCCACGACTGGTCGGCAGCCTCAGCACTGCGGGCAATGCCATGTCTCTCGCGGTGTCGGGACAACAAGTCTATGTGGCGGATACACGGGGTGGCCTGCAGGTGGTCGACTGCCGCAATCCGGATGCACCACAGACGCTGGGCTTGCTCGGCTTCAGCATCAAGACCAAGGGCATGGCGGTGGTTGGGGAGGAGTTGATTGCAGCAACCAACCTCGGCGGGGTGATAGCGGTACCTTTGCCCTTCCGGATTTCGCAAACGACCCGTACCGGCACGGATCGTGTCGAATTGTCCGTGCCTGAAGGGCTGAAGGCCGGAACTTACGCGCTGTGTCTCAGCGATGGTCGTAAAAATCTGGTTCTGCCCGATGCCCTTGTGGTTGATTGAGCTTCGAAGCCGTAAATCAGAAGAAATACTGAGCGCCCAACCAGAACTGGCGCCCCATCTCGTAGCCATCCCGGGGCTCGCCCACGGGATTTTTCTTGTTCAGCAGGTTCAGGATTTCCAGGCTCAACATGACCTTGTGCCCGGCCCACAGCCGGGTAGTCCAGTCGATTTTGCAGTCAGCGGTGATCCCCCCGCCGAGGCGGGTCTTCTCGTAAACGGGAATGCCAAGATCCTCGTGTAGTTCTCCCGATGCCTGCAGTGTCTGATATCCGCTGCGGTATTTCAGCAGGCTGCTGACACTGAAGTTGCAGGGAAGTTTCCCGATGTGCAGCAAACTGATAACCCAGGGGCGGTTGAAGTCCTTGCGGGGCAGGGCGCTTTTTGCAATGGCCCGGCCGTGGTACCAGATTTCCTCATCGAGATCCTCGTCATCGAGCAGGTCGTTATAGGATTCGTTGGCGGATGTCGTTTTCTGATAGGTTGCGTTGATGCTGATAAAATGTTCGGGCCATTGACGTTCCCAGCTTAAACGATAACTTTCATGGCGGCTGCGGCCGTTGTTGTTCAGACTGTAATGGAATTTGCCGTCGGCCTGTCGGTCGCTCATGGTCCTGGCGAATTCGTCCCTGCCGTTGCGTTTCACGTAGGTGAGAGTGGCTCTGCCGCCCAGCAGTCGCTGCTCCAGGCCAATGACATATTCATCCGCGCAGGGTGTCCTCAGTGACGCAAAATCGTAGTCAGTGGAGCCCGTCTTCCAAAGGGTCCAGCCGGTTGTGTCGGAACCTTGTTCGATGTAGCTTCCCGGCATGCTTTCCAGAAGCCTGTAGGCCAAAAGGGTGTTGGCATAGTAACGGTTGATGCCGCCCGTAAGGATGGTCTGGCGGTTGCCAAGGAGATCGAGGGTGACGGCAAAACGCGGCGCCAGATTGAGGTTTTCCATGAAATCGTCATAAGACAGGCGCAACCCCGGCCGCAGTTCCAGCCGCTTGTAGCGAAGGATATCTTCCAGGTAGAGGCTGTACTGCTGTAAACGGGCTTCGGCGGCGTATTGCTCGTAAACGTTTCGCCTGTTGGTGCCATTGCTAAAAAAGGTGTAAAGATAGCTGGTCTCGTCCCGTCGGGAGGTGCCTTCGATATTCTGAAAATCGGCCCCGAGGTTGATTTTGTGGCTGAACGCTCCACTGCGCAAAGGGTCAAGTTCAAGGTCGGCTTTGCACTGCAGGGTCTGCTGTGTTTTTTCGATATCTCCGGGAAAGCCTTCCCTGTCCCAGCTGTTGTCCGGGTTCTGGGTCTGGCGCATATGGTCCGGAGCTTGCCGGGAATTTTCACTCTCCTTGTAGCCCGCCTGCAGATGCAGGTCGGCGAAGGGCAGCCCGGTGCGTAGCTCCGCATTGATCTGATAGGCGCCACCCAGGATGGTCATGTCGCTGTTCCGAAAATCCTTTTGAAAATATCTGCCTTTATAAGGGCTGTAAAGCCACGAAAGATCAAAGGTCGAGGCGGAACTGGCGGCCGGTGTTCCGGAAAGTTTCAGCAGAAAGGTTTCGTTGCGGCGCTGCTGTTTGCGGGTTTCGCCAAAATACTGAAGCGGGATGCTGGAAAGAAACAGCCGGTAGGCGGCCAGCATGCGCAGGCGCGGCGAGAAAGGGGCATGCACATCGAAGCCCGCCTGGTGTTTCTTGAATTCAGGCTGCCGGGAATGGTCTGCGGAATTTTCGAATTTTTCACGCTCGGATGCTGCAATATGGAATGAGGTCCAGGCATCCCGGGTGGTGCGGTAAAACAGGCTGCCTCCGAAATCGGCGGCGGGATCGATGGTTCTGGCATGAACAACCCCGCCTTTGAAATCTCCAAAACTGGCGGGAACGTTGTGATCGTAGACGGTTATATCTTCGACCAGGGACGCGTCGAGAAAGATTTCCTGGGCGTGACCTGGCACATTGTTGTGCTCAAGGGGGTTGTCGGCATCAGGGTCGAGCAGACTGTTGTTGCCCAGACCGTCGATGATGAAATTGTTTTCGAAAGCTTTTCCACCGCTGATGGAAACGGCCGCCGGCAGGATTTCTCCCCCATGCGAAGAAAGATTGGCGGCCTCGCCGTACTGTATATCCGGCAGAAAGGTCAGCATATCGCTGATGCTGCCGTTGCCGGCGGGGATGCCTTCGATGATTTTTCGCTCGATGGTTCGGGAGGCGGTGCTCAAGGGTTCATACGCTGCTTTTACCATGATCGGCGGAAGGACGGTGCTGACATTGCCCAGGGGCTCATCATCCTGCTGGCCGCATGGCGTGGTTTCGAAAGCCATGGCGACGGGACACCCTGTCAGCGTTGCGCAAAAAACGACCAACAGCGGCAGCCGCCTGAAAAAGAAAGGGCGACCTGGCGCAAAGAATGCCCTTTGACAGGGCTGCCGGGAGCATGCTGTTCGTGCGCAGCGGGTTTTTTGCAAATGCGGCCAGGGCGATGGTTTCATGTTCTCTCATGGGAAGTGTGAAAAAAAGACAGCCTCGATTTTTTATCATAAGAGAGTCTCGTGTAATAGAGAAATTCTTTAAAAAACAAATATTTACAATTTATTAATGAAAGGGGGGGGGTATAAAGCCTTGGCGCTGCCGCCAAGGCCGTTTCCCGTATGCTGCACGATGATACTTCGATTTTCTGCCTGAGGTTATGCGCCGTTCTTGACAAGCCCGCCGCGTTTTCTTACCCTACGGGCGAATTTATGCCCTGAAAAGGACGATGGCGTCGCCAGGAACCAGATTCGGGGTGTTGCGGTGTTTGTTCAGGACGCCATTTTGTCTGGCTGTGCAGATGGTTTTTATGAGCGCAACAAAGGATGATAAACGCCATGTCCATCATTGCGGTAATTCCCGCACGTTTTGCATCGTCGCGGTTTCCCGGCAAACCGCTGGCGGTGATTCTCGGAAAAACCATGATCCAGCGGGTCTATGAACGTGCTGCCCAGGCCCGTTGCATTGACCGCGTGGTGGTTGCCACGGACGATTGCCGCATTGCCGAGGAAGTGCGGCGTTTCGGCGGCGAAGTCCGGATGACCCGGGCGGATCACGCCACTGGCACTGACCGTTTGGCCGAAGTCGCCGAAGGACTCGATGCCCAATTGGTTGTCAATGTTCAAGGGGATGAACCTCTTATCGATCCGCGTATGATCGATGCCGCCGTCGCTCCTTTGGTGGAAAACCCGAATATTCCCATGGGAACCCTGAAGACCCCGCTGTCAACCTGGCAGGAATACATGGATCCCAATGTCGTCAAGGTCGTAACGGATGGACAGGGGTTTGCCCTTTACTTCTCCCGCGCGCCGATTCCCTGCCCCAGGGATATTGAAATTCAGAATTCCGGCAGCTTGCCGGCATCTGTGGTATTGTTCCGCCATGTTGGCCTGTATGTTTATCGCAGGGATTTTTTGCTGGAGTTTGCACGTTTGCCGGCCACGCCTCTGGAAAACCTGGAAAAGCTCGAACAGCTCCGGGCTCTGGAGCACGGGCATCCCATCCGCGTGGTGGAAACCGAGCTGGTGAGTCTGGGAGTCGACACGCCGGAAGACCTGGCTCGTGTCGAACAATATCTGCTGGAGCATTGATACCCGGCCGGTGGCAGAGGCCGCGGGGATTTTGATGCTTTAAATCTCCATGTTTTCCGTGTAGAATCCGATTTTTCGTTTTGGTCCTTGAGGGCGGTGCGCTGCAGTGCCCGGACGGAGGAATTTCTTATGAAGACCAAGTTTCTGTTTATTACCGGCGGCGTGGTTTCGTCTCTTGGCAAAGGGCTGGCGGCCGCTTCCATTGGTGCCTTGATGGAGGCGCGGGGGCTGCGGGTTTCCATGCAGAAAATGGACCCCTACATCAATGTCGATCCGGGAACCATGAGCCCTTTTCAGCATGGTGAGGTTTTCGTGACCGACGACGGTGCCGAGACCGACCTCGACCTGGGTCATTACGAGCGTTATACATCCGCCCGTTTGAGCCAGAAATCCAATTTCACCACCGGCCAGGTTTATGATTCCGTCATCCGCAAGGAACGGCGGGGCGATTATCTTGGCGGAACCGTGCAGGTGATTCCCCATATCACCAATGAGATCAAGGCCAAGATTCTGGCCAACTCCCGGGATGTCGATGTCGCCATTGTCGAGGTTGGCGGTACGGTCGGCGATATCGAATCCCTGCCTTTTCTGGAGGCGATTCGCCAGTTCCGCGTCGAGCGCGGCCGCGAAAATGTCCTCTACGTTCACCTGACCCTGGTTCCCTATATCCCGACCGCCGGCGAACTCAAGACCAAGCCGACCCAGCACAGTGTCAAGGAGTTGCGGGAAATCGGCATCCAGCCCGATATCCTGTTGTGCCGCTGCGACCGGGAAATTCCGAGAGACATGAAGGCCAAGATAGCGCTGTTCTGCAATGTCAACGAAGAGGCGGTCATCACGGCGCGTGACGTCAAGTGTATTTACGAGGTCCCCATCACGTATCATGAGGAGGGGCTCGACGAGCGCATCATCGATTACCTGAATATCTGGACCAAAGCCCCCGACCTGACGGCCTGGGAGCGCATCGTGAAGCGTTTCCATGAGCCCGAATCCGAAACCACCATCGCGATTGTCGGCAAGTATGTCGAGCTGACCGAGAGCTACAAGTCGTTGTCCGAAGCGCTTACCCATGGCGGGATTGCCAACAACTGCCGGGTTAACCTGATCTATGTCGACTCCGAAGCTCTGGAACGTCACGGCATCGGCGATACATTCAGGAATGTTGACGGCATTCTGGTGCCCGGCGGCTTCGGTCACAGGGGCAGCGAAGGCAAGATTGCCGCCATTCGTTATGCCAGGGAAAACAAGGTGCCTTTTTTCGGCATCTGTCTCGGCATGCAGATGGCGGTGGTTGAATTCGCCCGCAATGTCTGCGGTATCGAAGACTGTTTTTCCTCCGAATTCAAGGAAGATGCCGCCAACCCTGTAATTCACATCATGGAACATCAGAAAAAGATCACGCGGAAGGGGGGCACCATGCGTCTCGGGGCCTATCCCTGCCAGTTGGCGGAAGGAACCCTCGCTCGCCGCATCTTTGGAACCGGCGATGTGCAGGAACGGCATCGGCACCGTTACGAGTTCAATAACGCCTACCGTGAACGCCTGGAAAAAGGCGGACTGGTCATCTCCGGCATTTTCCGTGATGCCGATCTCGTGGAAGTTGTGGAACTGCAGGAGCATCCCTGGTTCCTGGGCTGCCAGTTTCACCCCGAGTTCCGGTCCCGTCCCATGGAGCCACATCCTTTGTTCGAGTCTTTCGTCGGCGCCTGCCTGAAGCAACGCACAGAGGGCTGAAATGACGAATCTTCTCCAGATAGGTGATGTCCGTTTCGGCGCCGGCTCGCCCCTGGCACTGATTGCCGGTCCCTGTGTCATGGAGGACGAGGAGCTAACTCTCGCCATTGCCCGGCAACTGCTGGAGGTCAAACGGGAACTCGGCATCGGCGTTGTGTTCAAGGCATCCTTCGACAAGGCGAATCGCACTTCGGTCACCTCGTTTCGCGGTCCGGGAATGGAGAAGGGGCTGGCCATTCTCGATACCGTTCGGCGGCAGACCGGATTGCCGATCCTGTCCGATGTGCATGATGTCGCTCAGGTTGAAGCGGCTGCCCGGGTTCTGGATATTCTACAGATTCCGGCTTTTCTGTGCCGACAGACCGATTTGCTGCTGGCCGCCGGCAACAGCGGCAAGGTCGTCAATATCAAAAAGGGTCAGTTTCTCGCCCCTTGGGACATGGCCAATGCCGTGGCAAAGGTTGTGTCCACCGGCAATGAGCGCATTCTGCTGACAGAGCGCGGTACCACCTTTGGCTACAATAACCTGGTGGTGGACATGCGCGCGCTGGCGATCATGCGCGAAACAGGGTGCCCGGTAGTCTTCGACGCCACCCATGCCGTGCAGCTGCCGGGCGGCAGCGGCACGTCGTCGGGCGGGCAGCGGCAGTTTGTGGCGGCTCTATCCCGGGCCGCCGTCGCGATGGGGATAGACGGCCTTTTCTGGGAAGTGCATCCGCAGCCCGAGAAGGCTTTGTGTGACGGGGCCAATTCGCTGCCCCTTGCGCAGATAAAAGCCATTCTCAGGGAAATCCTGGCTATAGATGCCATTGTCAAAGGACGTGTTTCACCGTGAACAACATGCTGGATACCGCAAAACGGGTTCTTGAAATCGAGGCCGAGGCCATCATGGCGCTTTGCCGGCGGCTGGACGGGCGTTTTGTCGCTGCCGTGGACATGATTCTCGCTTGCCGCGGGCGCGTCGTCATTACAGGCATGGGCAAATCCGGGCTTATCTGCCAGAAAATCGCCGCTACCATGGCTTCCACCGGGACTCCGGCGTTTTTCCTGCATCCGGCCGAGGGAATCCATGGCGACCTCGGCATGCTCATGAAAGGGGATGTGGTCATCGCCGTTTCCAATTCCGGCAACACCGAAGAAATCGTACGCATCCTTCCGGTCATCAAGCGCATGGGATTGCCGCTTATTGCCATGACGGGGCAGCCGGGCAGTGCTCTTTCCCGGGCCGCCGA
>NZ_JBFWJQ010000014.1:0-36105 GCF_050253115.1 Syntrophotalea sp. | reverse complement strand
ACACGCAAACCCGGCGAAAAGGTCGATGACTACGCGGGTACCACTTTCGACCTGCAGTTGCTGTATGCGTTCAACAAAAACTTCTCCATCGACTATATTTTCTCCACCTTTGTTCCGGGCGATGGTATCAAGGATCAGTTCGGTGACGATCCCGCTTTCGTCAATTGCCTGACCCTGGCCTGGACCTATTGAGAATAAACACGGGCCGGTGCGACATACCGTGCACCGGCCTGTTGTGTCGAGTATTGGTTTTGCATCCGAAGGGATAAGCGATGAGAATCTCTGTCCGTCTTGTTGCGGCACTGATATGTCTGCTGTGTGTCGTGCCGGCCTTCGCCGCCTCGATCCCATGGCCCCGGATCGACCGGGCCCTGTCCGCATGGCAGGGGCAGAAGGAACTGCTGCTGGTCACCGCCACAAAGTCCCCGTTCTCCACCGCTGCCGGCCAGGCAACCCTGGAGCAGCTGCTGATGCACGGCTTTGCGGTTCGAACGGGTGATCAGGTGCCCTCCGGCGGCAGGGGCCTGGTGCTTGAACTGAAAGATAACGACGGCGGGGCGATGGCCTTTTTGCGGCGCGCCGTCGATGGCGCGATTATCGCTTTTGAACGCCACGCGCCGCCTGCCGGCGAGGCTCCGGTGGAACAACCGGTTGCCGCGCCGCTTTCAGCGGCCCGGCCTGTGCCGGCCGTGGTCCCATCCTCGGCAGTCCCTGCCGCATCGCGTCCCGCGTCGTCGAACCTGCCCGGCCCGCTGTCGTTGCCGGGCCGCCCTCGCAGTCTGGCATGGCTGGCGGATGCGGGGGAGCAGGGGCTGGATCTCGCGGTGCTGACCGATGAAGGCGTGCAGCCTTACCGACTGCAGCAGAACCTGCTGCACCCCTGGGGACCGTATGTGCACGGCCACCCCGCCTGGCGGGCCTTGTATCTCGAAGCCGGAGATCCGGACCGGGACGGCGATCCGGAACTGGTCGCCGTATGGGCGGATGACACGCGGGGCATCTATGCCGGTACCGATTCCCGGCCCCGTGCCGTCGTGTTCGAACAAGCCGGGCGGGGCTTATCCGCGAGTCCCGGTCCGCGGGCGTTTGTAAGACTGCAGGACAAGCTCGGTTTTGTGCAGTATCGCGGCAACCACAGTTTGTACCAGGGACCGGTGGTTGCCCTGGATACCAGCGGCAAGAGCTGGAATGCCGGGCAAAAGGCCGTTGCCTGGGCCGGGGGCAATCTGTTCGAGACCACACCCATCGGCCAGCAGCAGGCACTGCAGTGGACGGCCGATCAGCAGCTGCGGCTGGTGGCCCGGCAGGATGGCGCGCCGTTGGCCGGCGGCAGTCTGCTGTATGACTTTGGAGAATTTGTGGGTCCGCGTGTCGCCGTGCCTTTGGAAACCCCGGAGTACCGGGCCGGCTTCGGCAAGGAAGACATGGTGCGTGAAACATGGCACAGCCTCCCTCCGCGTGTTGTGGTCGACGCTGACGGGACCGCTTACACCATCCGCCGGGAGCGCAGCACCGGGCTGCCCCTGATCGGCAAGCCCACGGGAAGGGACAAACTGGTGGCGGTGCGCTGGAGCGGCGACCGCTTCGCGGTGCGGGAACTGTTCGCCGGAATCGAAGCCTTCATTCTCGATTTTGCCCTGGTAAAACAGCAGGGCAAGGTGAGCGCGGCTCTGCTGTTGCTCAACCAGAAAGCCGACGGCAGCGGTGAGGCTTATCTGCAGCGCGTGCCTCTGGATAACTGACAAATGGAAAAACCGCCGGCCACTGTTTGACAGAAAATGATCCGTAAAAGCGCCCCTTGAAGTGACAAGGGGCGCTTTTTAATTAGTGGGCGGATTCAGTGGGGCTGCCCGCTTTTGACCAGGGCCAGAAACTCGGTCAAGCCGTTAACCTGCAGTAACTTTTCCCGCAGTTCCCTGGCCTTGAGGGAGGCGGCGATATCCGCCAGAATTTCCAGTTGTGCCCCGTCGTCGTGGACCGGGGTCAGGATAAGGAAGATCAGTTGCGCAGGGCAGGCATCGGGGGCGTCAAAGTCAATACCGAAATGCGATAAACCCGCGGCGATGACAGGCGCCTGCAGGCCGGGCAGGCGGGCATGGGGGGCGGCAACTCCCATGCCGAGGCCGGTAGCCATGAGTTCTTCGCGCTTCAGAACGGCCCTGGCGACGGCGTCGGCATCCAGCCCGGCGGCTTGTGCCGCGGCATAAGACAGCTCGGTGATCGCATCCTCGCGGGTAACCGCGGCGGTGGGATTGACGAAGCTGCGGGTGGTTATGAAGTCGGTGAAGCGGCGGGGTTTTTTCAGGTGCAGCAGGCGTTGCAGAAGCGGACCGCTCAGCAGGGAGGTTGCCAGTGCCATGAACACCAGGGCGACGAACAGGCGTTCGCCGATCAGGCCGTTGCTGAGGGCGAGCAGGCCCAGAATGATCTCCATGGCGCCGCGGGCGTTCATGCCGAACCCGACAGCCCAGGATTCACGCCGGTCCATGCCGCTGAGGCGCCCCGCCAGGCTGCAGCCGAAGACCTTGCCGAGGGTGGCGATGAGCAGCACAACGCCAACCAGCAGCGCATCGAAATTGGCGATAAAATCGACTTTCAGTCCGATACTGGCAAAAAACAGCGGTGCGAAAATAAAGGACACGAACTGGTCGATGACGGCGCGGGTTTTTTCCCGCAGATGCTGGGAGTCGCCCAGCGCCACCCCCGCCAGAAAGGAACCGAAGATGGCATGGACGCCGATCCATTCGGTGAAGGCAGCCGCCATAAGGGTCAGCGCCAGGGCAAAACCGAGCACGCCGCCCGGCCAGCTGCTGTGGGCCTGGATCCACGGCAGGGCGCGGTTGATGAGCCCGCGTCCCAGCGTCAGCATGACGACGGTGAAGCCCAGTGTCAGCCCAATGGTCTGGCCGATGCTCAGGGTGATGGCTGCCGTGCCGAGCATGCCGAGAATGACGGCGAAGATAATCCAGCCGACCAGGTCATTGAGCACCGCCGCGGCTATCAGCAGCATGCCCAGATCACTGCGGTAGAGATTGAGGTCCATCAGGGTCTTGGCGATCACCGGCAAGGCGGAGATGGACAGGGCGGTGGCCATGAACAGGGCGAAGATCAGCGGGCTCGCGCCGGCCTCCATCCCCATTATCTCCGGTAGATACCAGGATGCCGCGAAACCCAGGGCAAAGGGCACGACAATGCCGGCGACGCCGACGCTGACGGCGCTTTTACCCTGACGCCACACGGTGGAGAGGTCTACCTCCATGCCGGCCACCAACAGAAACAGGGTGATGGCCAGGGTGGTCAGACCGTCGAGGGCCAGCGCCCCTCCGCCATGGCTTGGAAAGAGGAAGGTCCGACCGGCCGGGGCCAGGGCGCCAAAAACGGTCGGGCCCCAAAGGATGCCGGCCAGAATTTCGCCGAGGACCGCCGGCAGATGGAACCGGCGGGCCAGCTCGCCGAGCAGCCGGGCGCTGGCCAGGAGCACTCCCAGAGCCAGCAACAGGGCGGTGATTTCACTGTGCGTCAGGCTGTCCATGCCAACCTCTGCAGAACCGATGGAAGATTGTGCGCGTCGCGGCGTGAAGACGGCCGGACCCGCCAGAACAGGGGCGTCGTCAAGAGCAGCCGTCAACCTACCCGGGGTTTTGCGCGGACGCAAGCAAAAATGTTTTCAGAGAGGCCTGCGGGACAGGTGCCGTCGGGCGCCAATCATCCGGGCATGCCAAGGGATTTCCGAAAGCGTCCCAGCGCAACGCCGAAGAACAGGGCACCGATGCATGCCAGGGCGAGCAGTTGCGGCCATACCACCTCCAGCCCCGCGGCGCGGAACAGAATGGCCTGCGAAGCCGAGACAAAATGGGTGGTTGGCGCGGCGAGCATGATGTTCCTGGCGAAGGCCGGCATGCTCTCGCGGGGCGTCATGCCTCCCGAGAGCATCTGCAACGGCAACAGGGTCAGCAGGATCAGCAGCGCCAACTGGGGCATGGAACGCGCCAGGGTCGCCATGAAGATTCCCATGCAGGTGGTGGCGAACAGGTGCATTGCGGCGCCCGCCATAAAGAGTGCCGCCGAGCCGCTGATCGGCACCTGCAGCGCGCCGCGCACGATGAAGGTCAGAGAGACGCCTGTCGCCAGCAGGACCACCAGCGCCATGGGCCAGAGCTTGGACAGCATGATTTCGGCCGGGGTAACCGGCATCGCCAGAAGGTGCTCGATGGTGCCGTGCTCCCGTTCGCGGATCAGGGCCGCGCCGGCCAGAATGATGGACAGCATGGTGATGTTGTCGATGATTTCCATGACCGCGCCGAACCATGTCTGGGTCAGGTTGGGGTTGAAGCGAACCCGCGACTCCAGGTCCGCCCTTGGCGTTTCCCTGGCACGGTAACGCTGCGCGAATTCGCGAACCTGGCCCAGGGCGATCTGCTGGATGTAGCCGCTGCCGGTGAAGGCCTGGCTCATGCGGGTCGCATCGACGTTGAGCTGCATCGCCGGCGACCGCCCGGCCAGCACGTCGCGCTGGAAGCCGGGGGGAATGTCGAGGACGAAGCTGTATTCCCCTGCGTCCAGCACCGGATCCACTTCGCTCAGCGCAAGTTTTGCCGGAGGCATGAAGTAGGGCGGATAAAAGGCCGTGGCGATGCGTGCCGACAGCGGCGAGTCGTCCTCGTCGACAATGGCGATGGGGGTTTTGTGCAGGGCATCGGGCATGGCGGTCGCGGCGATGTAGACGGCAGCGGTGAAGGTATAGACGATCAGTATCAGCATGGCCGGGTCGCGGGCCAGGCTCCACAGCTCCTTGATGCCCAGGCGGTAGATGGTGGCGGCAGGACGCATCATCGGGTCTCCTGTTTTTTCAGCAGCACGATGGCCAGCCCGAGGATCACTGGAATGGCCGGCAGCAGCGACCACAGGGAGGCCTGCAGGTCCGGCAGCCCCAGGGCCTTGTTGAAGACGCCGCGGCAGATGGTCAGAAAGTGCGTGGCCGGGTAGATGCGGCCGATGATTGCTCCGGCGCCCTCCAGTGACGAAACCGGGTTGAGCAGACCGGCGAACTCGATGGCCGGCAGCATGGTGCCGAGCATGGCGAAGAACATGGCCGCGATCTGGCTGCGGGTGAAGGTTGACGCAAGCAGCCCGAAACCGGTGGCAATGATGGCGTACAGGCATGCAGCGGTCGCCAGCACCATGAAACTGCCCTTGACCGGCACCTTGAAAAGGGTGACGGTCAGAACCGTCATCAGCAAAAAGTTCAGCATTGCCAGAACCACGTAGGGCAGTTGCTTGCCGAGCAGGAACTCGGCGCGGGAGACAGGGGTGACATAAAAGTTGACGATGGGGCCGAGTTCCTTTTCGCGCACCACCGACAAGGCGGTCAGCATCGCCGGGATCATCAGCAACAGCAGCGGCATGACCGCCGGGACCATCGCCGGCCGGCTTTCAACCGCCGGGTTGTAGCGAAACCGGGTCTCGATGGTGGCCAAGGGTCGGCTTCGGCCCTTGGAACGGCGCCGCTCCATGTCCTCCAGCCACCATTGGTGCATGCCCTGCACGTAACCCCGGACCGTTTCAGCCCTTGACGGCATGGCACCGTCGATCCAGGCGCCGATAGTTGCCGGCCGGCCGTGTTGCAGGTCGCGGGCGAATCCGGGGGGGATCTCGATAGCCAGGGACAGTTCGCCGCTGCGCATGCGCCGGTCAATTTCCCGGTAATCGGAAAGCGGCGGACGTTCGATGAAATAGCGTGATCCCGACAAGTTCAGCACGTAGTTGCGGCTCAGGGTTGTCTGGTCCCGGTCGAGCACGGCAAAGCGCAGATTCTCCACGTCCATGCTGATGCCATAGCCCATGATCAGCATCAGAAACAGGGTGCCGAGCAGGGCCATGGTGCCGCGCACCGGATCGCGCCGCAGTTCCAGCGCTTCCCGCAGGCTGTAGCCCAGGGCGCGGGCCGGATGGAAAAAACCATGGCGTGCCGGCGCTTTGCCATCGGCAAAGGGGGCCGCCGCGGGGACCGTTTCCGCTTCGGTGGCAATCGCCGGTTGCTCGCAGGCCCCGGCCTCCCTGAGGAAATCAATGAACGCATCTTCCAGGGTGTTTGCGCCGCGCTGGCGTATCAGCTCCGCCGGAGTGCCGCTGGCCAGCACGCGGCCGTCGTGCATCAACGAGATGCGGTCGCAGCGCTGCGCTTCGTTCATGAAGTGGGTGGAGACGAAGATGGTGACCTTGTCCTGGCGTGCCAAATCGATCATCAGCCGCCAGAAGTTGTCGCGGGCGATGGGATCCACGCCCGAGGTCGGTTCGTCGAGAATCAGCATGTCCGGTCTGTGCACCATGGCCACGGCCAGGGAGAGCCGCTGCCGCAGGCCGAGGGGCAGGCTTTTGGGGAGAACGCCGGGGACTTCGTCAAGGCCGAAACGGCGCAGCATTTCCGCCACCCGTCCCGGGATATGTGGCGCTGACAGCCGGAACAGCCGCGCGTGCAGCTCCAGGTTCTGCCGGACGCTCAGCTCCGAGTAGAGGGAGAAGGTCTGCGACATGTAGCCGACCCGCCCGCGGATGGCGAGATCGTGGGGATCGACGGGGTGGCCGAACAGCCAGGCATGCCCGTCGCTGGCCGGCAGCAGGCCGGTCAGCATTTTCATGGTGGTGGTTTTGCCGCAGCCGTTGGATCCCAGAAAACCGAAGATTTCGCCTTGCCGGATGCGGAAGTTGACATGGTCGACCGCCACGAAGTCGCCGAAGCGTCGGGTCAGGTCGCGCGCCTCGATGGCGATTTCGGCGTCTTCATCCAGATCGAGAGGCGGAATTTCCACGGGCCGGTGGCCGCGTCGGCGTGGTTCGGGCAGCATGGCGATGAAGGCGGCTTCCAGGGTATCGGTGGCGGTGCCATCGAGCAGCGCGCGGGGCGTGCCGGCGGCCAATACCCTGCCGGCATCCATGGCCACCAGCCAGTCGAAACGCCGAGCCTCGTCCATGTAGGCGGTTGAAGCGATGACGCTCATGGCGCTGCGCTCCCGGCGGATCCTTCCGATCAGCTTCCAGAACTGGCTGCGCGCCAGCGGATCGACGCCGGTGGTCGGTTCGTCCAGAATCAGCAGGTCCGGGGCATGCATCAGGGCACAGCACAGGCCGAGCTTCTGCTTCATGCCGCCGGAGAGTTTGCCGACCGGCCGCGACCGGAACGGGTAAAGGCCCGTCCAGGCTGTCAGTTCATCGATGCGCGCCCGCCTTTCCCTGGCGCCGTGGCCAAACAGGCGGCCGAAAAACTGCAGGTTCTCCTCCACCGAAAGGGAGGCATAGAGGTTTTTGCCCAGGCCCTGTGGCATGTAGGCGATGCGGGGGCGGATCCGCTCCCGGTCACGGGCTTTCGCCATGTTATGGCCGAGCACCTCCAGTTGCCCCTGCTGCAGCGCGCGAACTCCGGCGACCAGCGCCATCAGGCTCGATTTGCCGACGCCGTCCGGTCCGATCAGGCCGACCACGCAGCCGCCCGGGATCCGCAGGTCGATGCCATCCAGCGCCCGCACCTTGCCATAGCGCAGGCTGATGCCGGTCAGCTGCGCCACCGCGGATTGGTCAGGGACTTTTCGGGGGGTGAAAAGGTCGTCGGTCATGGCGGCAGCCTGACCTGCAGGGCCTCCGGCCAGGGTTGCCGGGGGTCGATGCGCACATAGGCGCTACCCGGCAGGCCGGTTTTGACGTTGGTGATGTATTTGCTGAGCAGTTCCGGTGCGATCTGCGCCTTGACCCGGAACATAAGCTTCTGCCGCTCGCTGGCGGTTTCGACGGTTTTGGGCGTGAACTGGGCGACATCGGCAACAAAGGAGATGGTGGCCGGTACCACGTAGCGGGGCGCGGCGTCGAGTATCAGGCGCGCTTCGCTGCCGATGGCGAGTTTGCCGGCTGCGGCCGTGGGCAGGAAGAAGGTCATGTACACATCGGCGAGGTTGATCATGTTCAGAACGATGCCGCCGGCGCCGAGAACTTCACCGGGCTGCGCTACCCGATACTGCACCCGTCCGCTGCAGGGCGCCTTCAGTACGCTGTCCCGGATCTCGGCCTCGATCCGCTGCAGGGTCGCCTGTGCCGCCTCGACACTGGACTCTGCGCCGATCACCTGGGATCCCGACATCACGATGGCGGCTTCGACCGCTTTGACGTCGGCTTCGGCGGCATGCAGCATGGCCAGCAGGCTGAGGTAGGCGGCCCGGTCGTCATCGACCCGCTGGGCGGAGACGGCATTTTCGCGAGCGGCGGCCCGGGACCGCTCCAAACGGTTCCGGGCCGCCACGATCTCGGCCTGGCGCTGGCGCACCACCGCTTGTGCGGCTTCCTTCTCGCCCCGGTAGCGGTTTACCTGGCTGCGGGCCGCTTCGACGGCGTACCCGGCCTGGCGCAGCAGCGCCTGAGCCTCTTTTTTGCGGGCTTCGAGAACCTCCGTATCCATGCGGGCCAGCACCTGGCCGGCCGTAACGAAGTCACCCTCCTTCACATCAATTTCCTCGACCCGGCCGGCGGTTTTGGCGGCAATATCGATTTCCGCCGCTTCGATGCGGCCGTTGCCGCTGGCGAATCCGTCGGGGACGGCATCCGTTTTCAGAAGCCTTGCACCATAAAAGATGCCCGCGATAATCAGCCCACCGGCGGCCAGTGTCAGCAGCAGCCTTGTCCTGAATTGCAGCATGGGGGACTCCACCTTGGCCGTGCCTGTCGGTTGAAAATCCCGTGCAAGATGGCAGGATGGCCCGTCCTGCCATGACGGCGGCAGGGTCACCTGACGCGCCTGCCGTGTATGAAGCATCCCGATACTGCTATTGTAAAGCAACCTCCCGGCCATTCAATTTCCGGAGGTTGTTTATGCGGCGTTTTTATGGAAGCCCCGAGGCGGGAAGCTCGGCGGCGCCCATTGCCTGGCAAAAGGCGACGCTGTCGAGCAGACGGGCGGTTCTGGCCTGGATCATATCGAGTTGCGTCTGCTGCGCCTGCTGCCGGGCCGCGAGCAGTTCGTCGTCGGCGGCCGCGCCCAGCAGAGTGCGCTGCCGGGCGATCTCAAGGGATTGCTCCGCGGCAGCGTTCGCCACGGACAGCGACGCCAGTTGCCGCGCATCGTTTTCCAGGGCCCTCAACACATCCGCCACCTGCCGCAGCGCCTCCAGTACCACCGCCTGATAGTTGGCCCGCGCCGCCTCGAATCCGGCCAGCGCCGCGCGTTTTTCCGCTGCCAGGCCGGGTTTGAACAGGGGCTGGGTCAATTGTCCCGCCAGGCTCCAGATCAGCGAGCCGCTGCCGAACAGCGCACCGGTGGTTAGCGCTTGCGATCCAAGGTCGGCGCTCAGATCGAGCTGCGGATACAGGTTGGCGACGGCGGCCCCGTATTCTGCATTGGCGGCATGCAGCAGTGCCTCGGCGGCGAGAATATCCGGCCTGCCGCGCACCAGCGCCGACGGCACCAGCAGCGGCAGGTTGGATGGCAGATCGAACTCCGCCAAAGTGAAGGGATGGGGGCGTTGCGCCCCCGGGGCCCGTCCGGCCAGTGTCGCCAGCCGATGATCCTGCTGCTGCAACTGCTGGCGTAACGGCGGAAGCATGGCCCCGGTCTGGGCGACGCGGGTTTGGCGGCCGGCGACCTCGTCTTTTGCCGCCTGGCCGAGAGACAGCCGCTGCCGGATCAGTGCCAGCCGTTTCTGTTCGTAGCGCTCAAGGGTTTCGAGGATGTCGATCTGTGCGGCCAGCCCGGCCCGCGTGATGGCGGCCGTGGCGATATCGGCCACCAGGGTCAGGCGGGCACCTTCGAGCCGGTGATGCTGGTAATCGCCGCGGGCTGCCAGCGCTTCCAGCATGCGCCGGTTGCTGCCGGCCAGATCGAAGCGATAGCCCACCGTCACCCCCGCTTCGAAGACACTGAATTCACGGGCCTGACCGGTTTGCCCCATGGAGCCGGGATTGAAACGCTGGCGCCGGGCGCCCAGGGTCCCTTCCAGTTGCGGATAACGGGTATCGCCGGCGCGGGCGGCGTATTGCTCACGCGCCTGGCGCAGCGTCGCCTGGGCGGCCTCCAGCGTCGGGCTGGCGGCCAGCGCTTCATCGATCAGTTCATTCAGTGCGGCAGACCCCAGGTTTTGCCACCAGCAGCTATCGGCCCGGGTTGCGGCAGCGATGGTTTGCGCCTTGCCCAGCATGCCGGGGGCCGAGGCCGTGATCGCCGCATGCGGGGCGGCCAGATAGCCTGCGATGTCCGGGGGGGCGGGGCGCTGGAAGTCCGGTCCGGCCGCACAGCCGCTCAGGGTCAGGGCCACCAGCCAGGCCGGCCAGCAGTGTCCGACACGATGTAAAGGCTTGATCATGACAGCTCTCCCGGGTCCCAGCCCCGACCTTCGCCCTGTTCTTCATAGGTCACGCCGTCGCGGATATGATAGATGCGCCGGAAGGTGGGGATGATTTTTTCGTCGTGGGTAACGACGATGATGGCGGTTTCAAAGGTGCGGGCCATATCGTTGAGGATGCGGATTACGGCCAGCGCCCGCTCGCTGTCCAGCGGCGCGGTCGGTTCGTCGGCCAGGATCACCGGCGGATGGTTGACCAAGCCGCGGGCGATGGCCACGCGCTGCTGCTCGCCGCCGGACAGCTGCGAGGGCATGGCGCGGGCGCGGTGCTGCACATCGAGAGCCTGCAGCAGTTCCATGGCGCGGGCGCGGGCTTCGCCGTTCGGGCGTCCGGCCAGCATCGCCGGCAGCGCGACGTTGTCGGTGACGTCGAGAAACGGGATCAGGTATGGCGCCTGGAACACAAAGCCGATGCGGTCGCGCCGCAGGGCGCGCAGGTCCCTGACTTTCCAGCCCTGGTCGTAGATCAGGTCCTCGCCGAGGTGCATCTGCCCGGCGGTCGGCTCGATCACTGCGCCCAGGCACTTGAGCAGGGTGCTTTTGCCGGAGCCCGACGGGCCGATGAGCCCCACCACCTCCCCGGGGCCGACCTGCATATCCACCGATTTCAGGGCTTCGACCGCCGTTTCGCCGCTGCCGTAGCGTTTGCGCAAACCATGCACACGGATGCCTTTTGCCAGCATGTCTAGCCTCCGATCGCTTCGGCCGGGTCGACCTTGAGCGCCGCATGAATGGCGATCAGGCTCGACAGGGTGCAGATCAGCACCACCGCGACGAAGCCGGCCAGGGAGTCGCGCGGTTCAAGCAGAACATATTTGGGGAATACCGGCGCCATGAACAGCGTGGCGCTGATCTTGCCGATGACGAAACCGATGATGCCCAGCGATATGGACTGCTGCAGAATCATGGCGGCAATGGTGCGATTGCGGGTGCCGATCAGTTTCAGCACCGCGATCTCGCGGATTTTGCCGAGGGTCAGGGTATAGATGATAAAAGCCACGATGGCGGCGCTCACTGCGGACAGGATCACCAGGAACATGCCGATCTGGCGGGCCGAGGTGGCGATCAGCTTGCCGACCAGGATAGCCTCCATCTGGGCGCGGCTGTAGACCGTCAAACGCAGCCAGCGGCGGATGTCGCGCGCCACCGCCTCCGGGTCGTGACCGGGAGCGGTGCGCACCAGAACCGCGTTCACGTAGGGATGGCTGCTCTGGGAAGCGGTGAAGGCTTCCAGCAGATCCGGTACGCCGGGGCGATTGAAGTTTTCGTTGGCGGCGGCGCGGCGCCGCTGCTGGCGGATGGCGTCGTTGTCCTTGAGGAACTGTGCCTCCTGCGCATCCTTGAGGGGGATGAACACCATGGGGTCGCCACTGGAAGAGACCATGCGCCGGGTCAGACCGACCACGGTGAAATGGTTGCGGCGAATGCGCAGGCGGTCACCGAGTTTGAATCCGCTGGCGAGGTCGGCTACCGCCTCATAGTGCCCCCGGGTGATCTGCCGGCCGGCGACCAGATACGGTGGCCAGCCCGGTGTGCCGGGACCGCCGCCTGCGATGCCGGTCACCATGGCCCGCACATCGCGCTGGCCGTGGCGCACCTGCATGGTCAGGTAGGTGACGTTGGCCGCGCCGGCCACCCCCGGCATGCCGCGGATGCCGCGCCAGGCGTCGTCGTAGAGACTGGACGATTCGGCATAGGGGCCGAGCGTGTCCTTTTGAACCACCCACAGATCGGCGCCGCTGTTGTCGAGCAGCACCCTGGCGTCGTCCACCATGCCCCGGTAGATGCCGGCCATCGACAGTGTGACGCCGATCAGCAGCCCCAGCCCGGCGCCGGTAAACACAAACCGCCCCCAGGCATGCAGGATGTCGCGAGCCGCCAGATTGATCATGGCGCCACGCCCGCTATCCGCTCCACCACCCGGATACTGCTGCGGGGGGTCAGTGCCCTGGCGCTGTACACCACGATGCGGTCGCCCTCCGCCAGGCCTTCCCGGACCAGGACCTGCCCCTCCAGATCGGCGGGACCCGGCTTGACCGGCGTGAACCGTAAATCGTCGTCTGTCACCCGCCAGACGCCCGTTTGCCCATCGAGCCGCTGCAGCGCCGCGTTGGGGATCACCACGCCGGGCGGCAGCCGGGGCAGGTTCACGGTCACCTCGGCCAGTTCGCCGATGGGCGGCAGTGCAGGGGGCGGAGGAGTGAAAATCACTTTGGCGAGGATTTCCTCGGTGATGTCATCCGCCAGCGGTTCGATGCGCAGCACCCGTCCCGTCAGCACCGTCTTGTCCCGGGAGCGCAGGGTGATGCGGGCCGGCAGGTCGGCGGCCAGGCCTTGTGCGCCGGACTGATCGAAGCGCACATCCAGCCACAGGCTTTTCGGATCGAGCAGTTCCACCACCGCCTGACCCGCAACCACGGTGGTGCCCGGATCGACATTGCGCGCCACCACCAGCCCTTCGACGGGGGCGACCAGCTGCAACTCGCGCTGTTGTTCCGTCAGGGCTTCCCGCTCGGCCCGCAGGCGGGAAAGCTCCTGCCGGGCTGCCTGCAGGCCCGCTTCGGCGATCTGCAGTTCCTGCCGGCGGGTGACCAGGGTTTCCTCGCTGGCCGCACCTGCCGCGTGCAGCTGTTGATAGCGCCGCGCCTGGACTCTGGCGTATTCCGCGCGCGCCGCGGCTTCCCGTTGTTGCGCGGCGGCGCGATTCAACGCGGCATCCTGGGCCCGCATGCGCGCCTCCAGATCCACCGCGTCCATGGCGCCAAGCAGCTGCCCGGCGCGGACGCGGTCGCCGACGTGTACATCGAGCCGTTGCAAGCGTCCCGCCGCCGTCGGTCCGATCTTGTAGGTATAACGCGCGGCGACGGTGCCGATGCCGAACAGTCCCGGCGCAAGGCTGCGCCGCTGTGCGGTGGCGACGGTTACGGGCACCGGCGCCAGCGGCCCGGAGCGCAGGGCGACATAGACAAACAGCACCAGCAGCGGGACGAGCACCGCCAGCAGCGCCAGGGTGCGTTTCTGAACGGGCAGGCGTTTCATGGCTCCCTCCGGATGGCACGTCGATAGATGGCAAATACCTTGCAAGCTTCGCGGCGGATGCGCTGTACATCGCCGGCCAGCAGCGATTGCATGACCAGCCCCTGAATGCTGCCGAGAAACAGGGCGGCCGCCGCTTCTTCCTCGATTCCGGCGTCGAGTTCTCCCCGCGCTTTTCCCTCCGCGAGAAGGCTTTTGAGCCGTTCGCCATAGTTCCGGACCAGCTGCTGCGCCGCAAGTTTGGGCGGCGAGGCCTCAGGGCGCTGCAGCTCGCCGAACAGGATGCGCGGCACGCCGGGGTGCTCGGCCACAAACGCCACATGCGCCGTGAACATGGCCTCCAGTCCGGCGAGCGCGCCGGGGGCTGCCTGCACGGCCTGCTCGATGCGCGACATCAACTGCTCGTGCACCCACTCCATCACCGCCCGCAGGATGGCATCCTTGTTGGGGAAGTGGCGGAAAACCGCGCCCTGGGTAAGCCCCATTTGGGCGGCGATGGCCGCGGTGGTGATGGCGTTGGGGTTCTGTTCCGCTGCCAGCTGGAGTACGGCCTTGACCGTTGCCAGCCGGCGTTTTTCGGCGGGTAGATAACGTTCTGAGGGGGGCATGACAATCTCCAAAAAATAGTAATTAATTACTATTTTTATAGGGAAGAAGGCATTTGTCAATCCGTTTTTTTCAAAATCTGCTTTCCGGCAGGAATTAATCCGGAGCTAATACGGATCTAACAATTCCCTGATAAATGGAGCGCCGGCTGTGGCAGGGCAGGCAACGGAGTCTGCGAACCGGGCACGGCCGCTTCAACAAAGATTTGCCTGGGAAAGGAAAATAAAAGGTTATGGGTAGTGAGTTTCTGTTGATCGGGCTCGGTATTCTCGTCGTTATCGCCGCGCTCGACATCATGGTCGGGGTCAGCAACGACGCGGTCAATTTTCTCAATTCGTCCTTCGGGTCGCAGGTGGCTTCGCGAAGGACCATCATGATCATCGCCAGTCTCGGCATTCTGCTCGGCGTCACCTTTTCCAGCGGCATGATGGAGGTGGCCCGCAAGGGCATTTTCCATCCGGAATTTTTCACCATGCCGGAGCTGATGGCCATTTTTCTGGCGGTCATGATCACCGACATCATCCTGCTGGATCTTTTCAACACCTACGGGCTGCCCACTTCCACCACGGTTTCCGTGGTGTTCGAGCTGCTGGGCGCCGCCGTGGTCATGTCCTTCCTCAAGATCGTCAAGGCCGGCGACAGTCTGACCACCATCGTTCAGTACATCAATTCGGCCAAGGCCATCACCATCATCATGGGCATCCTGCTGTCGGTGGCCATCGCTTTTGTGTGCGGCGCCGTGGCGCAGTTTTTCACCCGCCTGCTGTTCACCTTCGACTATCAGCGGCGTATCGACCGTTACGGCGCCCTGTGGGGCGGCATTGCCCTGTCGTCCATCACCTACTTCATTCTGGTCAAGGGCGCCAAGGGGGCGTCCTTCATGTCCGCGCGGAACGTGGCATGGATCCAGGATCATGCCTGCCTGCTGCTGTTCATCATCTTTGTCATTGCCGCGCTTGTCCTGCAGTCGCTGCATCTGCTGAAGATCAACATGCTCAAGCCGGTGGTGCTGGTCGGTACCTTCGCGCTGGCCATGGCCTTTGCCGCCAACGATCTGGTCAATTTCATCGGCGTGCCCCTGGCCGGCCTGCAGGCCTACAAGGCGGCCATGGCGACGGGCCAGCCGCTGACCGTCACCATGGGGGCGCTGAGCGACAAGGTGCACACCCCGACCTCCCTGCTGCTGCTGGCCGGCATCATCATGACGCTGACCCTGTGGCTGTCGAAAAAGGCCATGACCGTCACCAGAACCGAACTCAGTCTCAGCCAGCAGGACGAAGGCAGTGAGCGCTTCGAATCGATCTTTTTGTCCCGGGCCATCGTGCGGCTGGTGCTCGGGGTGTTCGAGACCGTTCGGGTAGTGGTCCCCGCGCGCCTGCGTGGCTTCGTCAACCGGCGTCTCGATCCGCACGCGGCCGTGTCGGTTGGCGGTGATGGCAAAAAAGCCTCCTTCGACCTGCTGCGCGCCACGGTCAACCTGATGGTGGCCAGCGCCGTGGTCTCTTATGCCACCGGTCACAAGCTGCCGCTGTCGACCACCTACGTGACCTTCATGGTCGCCATGGGCACCTCTTTTGCGGACCGGGCCTGGGGGCGCGAGACCGCCGTATACCGCGTCACCGGCGTGCTGACGGTGATCGGCGGCTGGTTCATGACGGCCGTCATCGCCTTCATTTTCGCCGGCCTGTTCGTTGCCGTCATCTTCTACGCCAAGGCGCTGGGAGTTGTGCTGCTGGTTTTCATTGCCGCCGCCCTGATCCTGAACGCTCATCGCAAACATCGGGAAATGGAGAAAGACGCCGACAAGGAAACGGTATTCAACCTCAAATCGGTGGAAAACCCCCGGGAAACCGTCGAGACGACCCTTGAGCACATGAGCTTTCTGCTCGGGGAAGTGCGTGTCTCCCTGGATGCCACCCTGGAGGCGCTTTTCCGGGGAAACCTGGACCGTCTGAGCTATGAGCGCAAGCGGCTGGGCAAGTTTCAGCAGTGGTCGAATATCATCAGCGCCAATGTATTCAAGGCCATGCGCCTGCTGGATCAGCAAGGCTTCGCGCTGTCGCACAAGTATCCCCAGACCGTGCGGCATCTGCAGAAGCTGACCGACGGCCACCGGGATATCGTGCTGCGTGCCTACACCCACGTCATCAACCATCATAAAGGCCTGCTGCCGGTGCAAATCGGCGAACTGGAGCAGGTGCGCCGCCTGCTTGACGAGGTTCTGCTGGAGCTCGAAACCACTTTCGGCCTCAAACGGGCCGCCGATATCCACAGCCTGATGGCCAAGGACCGCGGACTGCGGGATCTCGCCACCGAACTCAATGCCAGGCAGGTGGTCAGGATCAAGGACAACTCCTCCAAGACCCGCCTGAGCATCCTGTACTACGCCATGGTCGGAAATGCCATGCTGCTGTCCAGGCAGAGCCTGGAGCTGCTTGAAATCTTCGAGAAATCCTTCGGGGAATTCGAAGAGAAGGGCGCTGAATAAAAGGATGCCCGGATGCCGTGTTGTTTTTTCCGGCAAAAGCCGTCCCGGCTCTCCAGCTCTTCGTGGCAAAGAGAGGAGAGCCGGGATAATACGGAATGCTGCCAGAAATCAGATCAGCAGATCTTCGTAAAATGCCCCGAAACCGTTTTTGGCATCCCGGATGTGAATCTCGACCATCCACAGGTTTGGCGAGGGGTGAAAGGCTATCTCGGACAGCGGGCCTTCATAATGTTCCGCACTGGAATAGTCGCCGAGGCGATGTCCGCCCAGTTCGAGATTCAACTCCCAACCAAGATCCAGAGCCAGTTTTTGGGCGAAATCATACAGCTCGACGCCGGTTGCTTTCTCGTCCTTCCATTTTTTGGCAACGGCTTCAAAAATCTTCCGGGCATCCCCGGCGCAGCGTTTCAATTCCGGATTGCCGCCGGTCACGAAGCTGTCGCCCGCATCCCCTTCATATCCATCCCAGACCGGGGCGATATCGATAAAAAAAATGTCGTCGGCACCCAACCGGACGCCCGGTTCCGAGTCCGCCCCGAAGGTTTTCGTCGTATTGCTGCCAAAACGAATATAGGGTTTGTGAAAAGCCTTTGCCGCACCCATCTCCCGCAAGGTGTCGACAACCATTTTATTGGCGTCTTCTTCAAGCATTCCGGGTTTTACCTGCGCAGCGATCCGCTTGACCGCCTCCTGTGCCTTGGCTCTGATTGCAAGCATTTTCTCGACGGAAAAGTCTGCTCCGGTCCTCTCCAATGCGGCCTTGTCCTGAATAGCCATGCCATGATCTCCCTTGAAAAGTGGTGTGGCGCCGATCGACATGAGGGGACATCCCCTCTGTTCCGGCGATCTCACACTAACGCGGAAAACCAGGGAATAAATTGATCAATGTCAATTTTGCACGGAACAGGCGGTCGCGGCATGCGCCTGGAATGCATCGGGCTATGCGTGCAGCAAAGAGCACCTGGAATGGACGCTGCTGCTGTAAGTTTTAATAACCGTTTTCACTTCGCCCAGCGCGTATGCAATCCTGAAACAGCTTGTTGCCGGCATGATGCCAGCTGTTTTCACCTTTGGGTATTGACAAAGGGCCTGTTTTTCAATATTCCGGAAGCAGCCAGGACAGTGGTATTGGAGTGCGATGGTTGATAAGCGCTGGAGCACGGTGGCTTAACCCACCGGGAAGGATAACGGATGAACGGCGAGAAGCATCAGGATGTGGCGGTGGCTGAAGCGGTGGCGGTTGACGGGGCGTGCGGGCCCAAGGCGGCGCCGGGGTTTGTGCAGTCGGGGCTGTGGAAGGCTCTCGGCCCGGGGATCCTGATGTCCTGCGCGGCCATCGGCGGCTCCCATCTGGTTTGGTCGACCCGTGCCGGCGCCGATTTCGGCTGGCGGCTGCTGGGGCTGATCCTGCTGGCGAATCTGCTGAAATTTCCCTTCTTTTTGTATGGACAGCGCTACACCGCGGCCACCGGGGAAAGTCTGCTGGCCGGCTATCGCCGCCACGGCACGGTATTCGTCTGGATTTTTCTGCTGATCAACATTCTTACCGGCACCATCAATATCGCCGGGGTGGCGATGCTCAGCGGCGCCCTGTTTGCCGGTTACGGGTTCTTGGGCGCTTCCGTGCCCCATCTCACCGTCGCCCTGGTGGGGATCTGCATGCTGCTGTTGCTGCTGGGGCATTACAAACTGCTTGATTCCATGTCCAAGGGGATCATTCTGCTGCTGGCCGTGGGAACTCTGGTTGCGGTAGCCCTGGCGATGCCGGGCAGCCGCATGGTGACGGGTGAAATGGTCCCGCCCAGCCCCTGGAACTGGGCCTCCTTTGCCTTTCTGATCAGTCTGCTTGGCTGGATGCCGGCGCCGGTCGATCTTTCCGCCTGGTCGTCGCTGTGGATTTTCAGCCGCGAAGAGCAGACCGGCCACTTTGCCACGGTGCGGGAGACCAGCATCGATTTTTACCTCGGCTACAGCGCGGCGGTGGTGCTGGCCGTGTTGTTTCTGGCCCTGGGGGCGCTGGTCATGTTCGGTTCGGGCGAATCCTTTTCGGATAGCGGCATCGCTTTTTCCAACCAGCTGGTCAATCTGTACGCCGCCACCATCGGTGACTGGTCCCGGCCCCTGATTCTGACGGCGGCGTTTTTCACCATGTTCAGCACCACCCTGACCACCATGGACGGTTATCCCCGCTCCCTGGCCGCGTGCTGTTCCCTTATCGGAGATCTGCCGGCCCGCCGCTTTCGCCAGATTCATCAGGCCTGGATTTTCGTGTCGGGGCTGGCGGCGTCGCTGGTGGTGCTGCTGTTTGTCAAAAACCTGATCCAGCTGCTTACCTTTGCCGCGGTGGTTTCCTTCGTCACCTCGCCGGTCCTGGCCATCATCAATTTCAAGGTGATGAACGGTCCGAATGTGCCGGAGCGTTATCGGCCGGGCAAGTTCCTGCGCGTGCTAAGCTGGGCGGGAATCAGCTTTTTTGTCCTGATGACAGGCGGTTATGTTTATGTGACCTGCTTTTTCGGCGGCTGATCCCGCAGCGTGTCGGGGCTTTTTGCTGGGGTGTCGGCGTTTTTGACATTTTTTTTACAAACCTTTTACCCGGCCGTGACGACTGGCGGCGGTCGCCGTGCTCTAATGGCTCCAGAAACGGAACTTACGGTTTTTTCTTTCTCTGAAAAACAGCCAAAGGAGCCTGCCATGAAATTTTTCCGCCTGCCGCTTGCCGTCACCGGCCTGTTGCTGCTCGCCAATGCCGGTTTTGCCGCGCCGCTGGTGCGATGTTCCGCGCAGCTGGACAAGCCGGTACTGCCCGCCGGACCGGCGCAACGCGCCGTGATCAAGGTGTCTCTGACCGCGCCGACCCTGCCGCTGCCCAAGGAACGGCCGGCGGTCAATCTGGCGCTGGTGATGGACCGTTCCGGTTCCATGTCCGGCAGCAAGATCGAAAATGCCCGCGCAGCGGCTATCGAAGCGCTGCGTCGTCTCAACGGCCGCGATCTGTTTTCTCTTGTCGTTTACGATCACCAGGTCGAAACCCTGGTCTCCGCCGCGCCGGTCCGTCATACGGAAGCCATCGAGGCCCGTATCCGGGGCATCCGCCCGGGAGGCAATACCGCGTTGTTCGGAGCGGTCAGCCAGGGTGCCGCGGAGGTGCGCAAGCACGGTGACGGGGCTTTCGTGAACCGCGTGGTGCTGTTGTCCGACGGCCTGGCCAATGTCGGGCCCAGCCGGGCCGATGATCTGGCTCGACTCGGCGCCGCTCTGCTCAAGGAGGGGATTTCCGTCACCACCATCGGCGTCGGTACCGATTTCAACGAAGATCTGATGACGCAACTGGCCGAACGCAGTGACGGCAATCACTATTTTGTCGAATCGAGCCGGGATCTGCCGCGTATCTTCGCGGCGGAGCTGGGCGATGTGCTGAGCGTGGTGGCGCAGCAGGTGGTTATTCAGGTCGAATGCCCCGCCGGGGTGCGCCCGCTGCGCATCATCGGCCGCGAGGGTCGTATCCGCGGGCGTCATGTCGAGATCCGCATGAATCAGCTCTACGGCGGCCAGGAGAAATATGCCCTGGTCGAGGTGGAGGTTCCGGCCAGCCGCGCGGGCCAGACCCTCGATTTGGGCGAGGTGCGTTGTCGCTATGAAAATGCCCTGACCGCCCGTGGCGAACATTCCGCCACCCAGGCCCGGGCCACGGTCAGCGGCCGCATCGAAGAGGTGCGCAAGGCCGCCAGCAAGGAAGTGCGGCAGGCGGTGGTGGAAAACGAGATGGCGGTGGCGCGGGATGAAGCGCTGACCCTTTACAAGCAGGGGGACAAGGACGAGGCCGCCGCCAAACTGCGCCAGAGCAGCCAGGTCCTGCAGCAGCAGAGCGTGGAACTCGGATTCGAGGATCTCGCCGCAGAGGCCGCCCAACTGCAAGAGGAGGCGGTCGATTTCGAGTCGGAACGGCTCGACGAGACCCGCAAAAAAGAGATCCGCTCCGAAAGCTTCAAGACCCGCAGCCAGCAGAAAACCTACAAATAGACAGAATCCTCTGTCAGCGACGCCCTCCGGAATCCGCTACGTTCCGGAGGGCCCTTTCATGGACGGACCCGGGAGGCTGTTGAAGGCCACCTTGGCCCGCGCGGGAAACGGGCATGCTCCGAACACGTTTTATCGTTATCGCCTGGTTGCTGCTGCTGGTGCCGACCCTGCTCATCGGCGGCATGGCTCTGCGCCTGCTTGGCAACGAACAGCAGCGGGTCGCGGCCGAGAGTCGCGAGGCGGCGCGGCGGCGGGCGATGAGCGCGGCCGAGAGTTTCGATCTGGCCATCGCCGAGGTGCGCGACGGGCTGCTCGCCGGTTTGCGCAGCCTGCCCGAGGTGCAGCTGGCCGACCGCCTGGAGCAGTGGAAGGATTCCAACCCCCTGATCCGCAACGTGTTTATCGCCGGGCCGGACGGCTTGCTTCTGCCCGATCCGCAAGCACCTTCCAGCCGCGAAGAGTCCGAATTTATCGATCGTTACGATGCCCTGTTCCGGGGCCGCATCCCCTGGCGCGGGCCGGACCTGGACGTGCCGGGCCAATTTGCCGCTGCTTCGCCTCGCAAGCAATTGCGCCGTCTGACGCAAGGCGCCGCCGGGGAAAACCCGAGGCAGGAAACTTCAGCGTCCGGCTGGATTCCCTGGTTCTGGGAGGATGGCCTCTATCTGCTTGGCTGGATCGAGCGGCCGGCCGGCTCCGGGCGCCATGTCGGCCTGGAGATGGAAATGATGGCCCTGCTGTCGCGGTTGATCGTAGCCATGCCGGCGCCTCGGTCCGGGGAGACCTGGGTGCTGGTCGACGGTCACGGCCGCGCGGTGCATCAGAGCGGATCCGGCGCGCTGGAGCCGGGGTCGGCGCCGTATGTCACCCAGTCGCTGGGCGCCGGGCTGCCGCACTGGGAGCTGCGCATCTACCGAAGCGCTGTCGCGCCGGGTGGCACAGGGGGGCTGCGGCTGCTGTCCGGCCTGCTGGTGGGCAGCTTCGTGGCGGCCATTCTGTTCGGCGGGTCCCTGCTGTTGTGGCAGGCCTGGCGGAACATGCGCGATGCCCGCCGCAAGACCACCTTTGTCTCCAATGTCTCCCATGAGCTGAAAACCCCCCTGACCACCATCCGCCTGTATGCCGAACTGCTGGCCGAGGGTCATGCGCTGCCGGAACAGCGACAGCGCCATTATCTGCGGGTGATTGTCGAGGAAAGCCAGCGGCTTACCCGGCTGGTCAACAATGTACTCGATTTCGGCCGCCTGGAGCAGGGGCGTAAAAAGTATCATGTGCGTGATTTTTCGCCGGCGGACTGCCTTGACGAAGTGCTCGACAGCCAGCAGCTGCGCCTGGAGCAGGCCGGCATGCGGCTGCTGCGATCCGGTTCCGCGCAAATCCCCGAGGTGCGGGCCGACCGGGACGCTGTCCGGCAGGCGCTGCTCAACCTTATCGACAATGCCCTGAAATACGCCGCCGGCGGCAAGGAACTGGCGGTGCGGCTCGATCAGATCGAGCAGCGCTGCCGGATCACCGTCATGGACCGTGGTCCCGGAGTCCCCGTGGCCCACCGGGATCGTATTTTCGAGCAATTCCACCGTGTCGACGATGCCCTGACCGCTGCATGTCCCGGCAGCGGCCTTGGCCTGAGCATCGCCCGCCGGCTGCTGCGGGACATGGGCGGAGACTTGCGCTATCAGCCCCGTTTCGACGGCGGTGCCTGTTTCGAGATGCTGGTGCCACTGGCGTCCGGCGCTTCTGAAGCCACCGCGGCAAACGCGCCTTCTTCGATGCGCCGCTAACCGATCCAAGGAGAAGTTTTATGTCCCCTGTGCGCATACTGGTTGCCGAGGACGAGCGTCACATCCGTGAGGGGCTTGTCGATCTGCTGGTCGCGGAAGGGTATCTCGTGGAAGACGCCGCCGATGGCGAGGCCGCCTTGCAGCGGCTGACCGACAGCTGTTTCGACCTGGTGCTGCTTGACATCATGATGCCGCGCCGCAGCGGCTTCGACGTCTGCCGGGAGATCCGCCGCCGCAATCTGCCGCTGGCGGTGATCATGCTGACCGCCAAGGGCGAGGAAGTCGACAAGGTGGTGGGTCTGGAACTGGGCGCGGACGACTATATCACCAAGCCCTTCGGCACCCATGAGCTGCGCGCCCGCATCGCTGCCGTGCTGCGCCGCACCTGCCGCCAGCCGCTGCCCTGTGACGATCCGCCGGCGCTGCCGTCCACCATCCATATCGGCACGGCGTGCATCGACCGCAAATGCTATCGCGGTCGGCTGGCCGGACGTCAATTCAGTCTCACCCCCCGGGAGATGGTGCTGCTGGAGACTTTTTTCACCCACCCCGACGAAGTGTTGAGCCGCGACATGCTGCTCGATGCCGCCTGGGGCATCCGCTACCAGGGCACCACCCGCACCCTCGATCAGCATATCGCCCAGCTGCGCAAAAAGATCGAACCCGACCCGGCCGCGCCCCGGGTCATCGTTACCGTGCATGGCATCGGCTATCGGTATGCCGTCACCTCGGGCTCCTGCTGAGCCCTTTGCCATTATTTGCCGAGACCCACCACCCGCCTGTTGTTGCGCCACAACCTCCTTTCGACCTGTCGGCTGCTGCTTCGCTGGCCGCATTTCACACGTCATTCCGATAACTTTTTCCCGTACATCCTGATTCGGGCACGATCCTTCGTCAGGCCGGTCGAAACTTCCGGTGCTGCTTGTCGCAAGGGCGTGTTGCCTCAAGGAAGCGAAGCGTCCGCAGGGCGATTCGCGACTGTCCCCGGCTGCCTGGGACCGCGGTCGAGTGCGGCCGTTTGCCGCTCGCTGCCTGGACCATGAAGGAAATAAAAAGTTTTCATTGACACGATAATGTCAACATGACACGATCATGTCAAATATGAAGGATCGAGGGGGGGCGACCTGTCCCGGTTCTCTCTTCCTTGCACGGTTGTCATCCCCTCCATCAATGGCGATGTCTGCGGAAATACACAAATCACCATTCATTCAGCAGGAGAATCCGTAATGATTTCTGAAAAGGTCAACAGTTCCATTCTGTCGGAGACGATCGATCAAATCCGTTCGGTGCTTGGCGAGGAGATGGCGTCCATAACCGTGGAAAGGGTCGTCATAGGGTTGTTTTTCACGGGCGTCAAGCTTTCCAACGGGTCGGGCGGCATCTGTTTTACCCCTGTCAAGGAGATCCCCGAAGCGGTGTGTTGTCCCAGTTCGGCGCGCGCCATGCCGAATTCCGGCAAGCTGAAGGGCCAGCCGGTTTCCTCCTATCTGGATAAACTCGCCGAAAACAGGCCCTTGGAAAAAGCCATGAGCATTGCGGTGCTCAATGCCCTGTCGGCCACCTGCTGGCGCAAGCGGTTTCCCCAGGATTACACCTTCGAACTCGGGGCCGACCCCGTGGACAAGGTGGCCATTCCCGACGGTGCCCGGGCAGTGGTCATCGGGGCGCTGGTCCCCTATCTGAAGATGCTCAAGGAACGCAAACAGCCTTTTCATATTCTCGAAAAGGATCCACGCACCCTCAAGGCCGATGAACTGCCCTATTTCGTGCCGCCGGAAAAAGCGCACGAAGTCATTCCGCAGGCGGATCTGCTCATTATCACCGGCACCACCGTGCTCAACGATACGTTGGAAGGCATTCTGGCCCAGGTGAAGCCCGGCGCAGAGGTGATTCTGGTCGGACCCACCGCCAGCATGCTGCCGGATGCCTTTTTCCGACGCGGTGTCAAATCCATCGGCAGCATCACGGTGACGGATCCCGACAAGCTGCTCGATGTTCTGGCGGAAGCCGGCTCCGGGTATCACTTTTACGGCAAGTCGGCGGAAAGGCTCGTGGTGCGTCGCGGTGAGGAGGATGCCGCCTTCGGGAGCCTGCCCTGCCACGGCTGAGTGGATGGAGCCCTGTGAAGATCGTGCGACGCCCAGAAGTTTTGGGATTGCGGGACCACCGGCGGCGGTAATTTTGTGAAGGACGGATATGAAAAACAGTCTATGGGTGATCTTTCCGCTGGTTCTTATCCTGATCGGGGTGTGCGCTCCGATGCCGGGAGAGGCCGCCGGCAAAAACCCCGGCGGCGGTTCCTCAAGCGCAAGGACGGTGATCGACAGCGCTGGCCGGGCCGTCAAAATCCCCTCGGCCATTCGCCGCGTCATCGTCACCTGCTACGGTGGCGCGGCTCACGAGGTTTCAGTTCTGGGCGGGGCGGACAAGATCGTGGCACAACCGTCAGACCGAACTTTCCGGCAGTTTCATCGGATGTATCCCGCTCTCGACGGCGCCTGCGATGCCGGGTCTTTCGATAATATCAACCTCGAGAAAATTCTGTCCCTGAAGCCGGATATGGTCATCGCGGGGTTGGTTTCGCCCCAGGGCAACGAAAAAATCGAAAGCCTTGGCATCCCGGTTTTCACGGTCGCGGTAGGCCGTGCCGACATCCCGACGCTGCTGAGGGAGTTCCGCGAGATGGGTACGCTGCTCGGGGCCGAGGAAACGGCTGCGGAGCTTGTCTCCTATTGGCGGCGGACGTTGAACCTGATTGAAGAGCGCGTGGCCACCGTGCCGGTGGCAAAGAGGAAAAGCGTGTTTTATACGTCGCACGGTGTCGCTTCGCCGCTCGTCACCGGCGGGCGCCATAGCTGGGGCCATCACTTCATCAGCGCCGGCGGAGGCATCAATGTGGCCGCCTCGCTGGGCTTTTCCCAGGAGCTTACGGTTGAACAGCTGTTGCTCTGGAATCCGGATGTCATTGTCGTTTCCAATACGCGAACTGGTCAGAGTCCGGTATCTGCCATCCTGGCCAACCAGAAACTCAAGAAGGTCAAGGCCGTCAAAAAAGGTGCCGTGTATCCGTGCCCGGTCGGTGCGTTCTGGTGGGATCGGCCGTCTCCGGAGGCCATTCTCGGAATTTTGTGGTTGAGCATGAAGCTGTATCCGGAGGTTATGGAGGATATTGATCTGAGCCGTGAAGTGCGTTGCTTTTATCGCAAGTTTCATGGGTATGAGCTGACCGATGCGGAGCTTCAAAGCTTTTTTTGAGAGCACTGTTGTGAAATTTTGGTGATGAGTTTGGATGCAGGATGTTTTTTTGTGGATGAATGCATGCGCGTGTATTGCCATTGGGCAAACAGGAGGGATCGTGAAATACCGCACAGTGAAAAAATGGAGACTAAAGGAGGTCTGTTTATCGTTTGTGTTGACAAGCCTTTTGATCAGCAGCGGAATTTGCGCCGGAGAAGAGATAACGCTTCCGGCCATAGAGGTGGAGGGGCAAAAAGAAGGGGAATTCGCCATTCAACCGGCCTGGTCGGCGATCGGCACAAAAGAACGGGTTGACCGTGCAACCATTGAAGTCCAGGGCGGCGCGGAACAGATCAGCCCCTACAAGGCCATATCTCTGCAACCGGGCGTCGATATTACCTCCAAGGATGCCTTCGGTATGGAGATATCCCACCGCATTCGGGGCAAGTCGAACCGCAATGTCGGCGAGCTTCTGGAGGGATTGCCGCTCAAGGGGATCGGTCCAGGCGTCGGCCTGAGCACCATGGTCGATCTGGAAAATATCGAGGCCATTTCCCTGACCAAGGGGGCCGTTTCGGCGGACAGCGGGTTTGGTTACGGCAACGAAAGCGGCGTGGTCGATATGCATGTCCGGCGGCCGCTGGATTATGCCCACGCCACCCTCAAGCAGGGTTTCGGCAGTGAAGATTTCATGCGCAGCTATGCGCGCCTGGATACAGGCATTCTGGGGGGCATTGCCCGCGGCTTTGTCTCCGCCTCTTATACGGATGCCGACAAATGGAAGGGCAAGGGCCAGTCACCGGATGCCCGCAAGAATTTCGCCTTTGGCCTGTCCGGCGCGGTACAAAAGTTCGAGGCGGAGGTGTACGGGATCTACAACGAAGACAATAAGCATGCTTATCGCGGGCTGTCCTACGAACAGACCAGAAATCTGTCCAGGTACAAGGATTTTGACTACAATACCAGGTTGACGGGCGACAGCTCGCAGGACATGTACTACTACGACTACAACAGGCAGAGCTTCGAAACCTATACGATTTTCGGAAAGCTGGGCATTCCTGTTACGCAAGACCTGAAGCTTACCGTCCGCCCCTATTATCTCAAGGACAAGGGACACAGCTATACCGGGAGCCAGAACAAGGTCATCGACTGGATCGTCGATCACGATACCTATGGGGCCATTTTCGAGCTGAGCCATGCCATCGACCAGGGCGTGATCAAGCTGGGCTACTGGTATCAGCAGGACGAACCGCCCGGACCGCCGACCTCCAGAAAGTATCTGTCGACCGACGGGGAGTTTCTGTCCTGGGAAAGGCTGGTCAAGGGCAGCAACCACAAGTTCAAGAGTCCCTACCTGGCCGCGGAAAAAACCATCGGAAACGCCACGCTTGGCGCCGGGTTGAAATACCTGTGGATGACGTCGCCCGACTTTACCAGCTACGACACCACGGATCTCGGGGATGTCAGTTATTCGGAAGCCTTGTCCAGGGTCGGCGAAGACGATGTTCTCGTCGATGTGAAAGGCAAGACCTATGAGCTGTTTCTTCCCAGTGTCGGGGCCAGCTATGACTTCACACCCAACCTGTCCGTGCGGGCCAGCTATGGCAAGAATTACGAAACCCCTCAGTACAGTCTGGGATCGGCGATTATCCAGTACTATAAAAAAGGCTTGACGGATGAGGAGCTCCAGGACGTCTGGCACAGCATCAAGCCGGAAGTCTCGCACAACTTCGATCTCGGCCTGAACTATACGCACGGATCATGGTTTGTCGCGCCGACCCTGTATTATTCCCTGGTCAAAAACGTCGCCCTGAACTGTTACGATCCCGAGCTGGCCTTCAGCTACTGGCAGAATGTCGGCGAGGCGCACGCCTACGGTGCTGAAATGGCCGTGGGCTACTCCTTCAACCGCTACTTCAACACCTCTGTCTCCCTCAGCTACAACAGATATGAATTTACCGAGGACGTTCAATCCTCCGGGGGGACGACGATTCATGCCAAGGGACACCAGCTTCCCAACGTGCCGAAGTTCATGGCCAACTGGACGGCAAACCTGGACATGAAGGGTTTCAGGTTCACCCCCACGGTTCGCTATCTGGGCAAACGCTACGCCGACGTGGAAAACGAATACAGCGTCAAATCCCATGTGGTGGTCGATCTGACCCTGAGCAGGCGCTTCAAACTTGCCGAAAGACGCGCAATTACGCTGGCCGCCTCCGTTACCAACCTGCTGGACGAGGACTATATTTCCATTATATCGGCCGGCGATACCTCCATCGGGCGGGATGCGCCAACCTACTATCCAGGCGCGCCACGCACCTTTTTCGCTTCGCTCCAGTTCGACTTCTGAGCCGGATCTTTAAAAGTCCTTCCATGGAGTCGGTTCGCCCGGGCATGCATGGCAGTGCCGGAAATAAACCAAACAATTCAGCAAAGGTAAAAGCATATGATCAAAAAAGTCAGAATTGAAGAGGCCGTTGGCATGGTGCTTGGGCACGAGGTTGTGCGGATCACGCCGGGTGAAGGCGGGGCGCTGCCGTTTCAACGTGGGTACGTGGTGCGGGAAGAGGACATCCCCCGGTTTCTCGAAATCGGCAAGGAGCATATCTATGTCGTCGAAGGGGATGAGCCGGATATTCATGAAAATGAAGCCGCCTTGCGTATCGCCCGGGCCACGGTGGGCGAGGGGTTGCGGGTCGATGGCGGGCGTGGCGGAGGCGCGCGGCTGAAGGCCGGTGCCACCGGCGTGCTGAAAATCAATGTTCCACTGCTGGACGAGATCAACGGGCTGGGCGATTTCGCCATCGGCACCCGCCACAACTGGACAGCCTGCAGAGAGGGGGAGTCTGTCGCCATGGTCAAGATCATGCCCCTGTATGTGCCCGAGGCCAAACTGTTAAGTGTGGAAAATCTGTGCCGCGACAAGGGCAGAATCCTGGATGTCCTGCCCTTCAGGATCCAAAAAGCCGGCGCGGTTATTACCGGCAGTGAGGTTTACAAGGGGCGGATCACGGACCGGTTCGCGGACGTTCTGGCGCGCAAGGTCGAGCCGTTCGGCGTGTCCCTGGCGCATGCCATCATCGTGCCCGACGATGTCGAGGCCATCGCTCGGGCCATATCGGAGCTGCACGCGGCAGGCTGCGAAGTCATCTTCGCCTGCAGCGGCATGTCCGTTGATCCCGATGATGTCACCATGGATGGCATCCGGGCGTCCGGAGCGGACGTCATCATGGAGGGGGTGCCGATGATGCCCAGCGCCATCCTCGGCCTGGCGATGTTGCGGAACGTGCCTGTGCTGGGTACGCCGGCAGGGGTGTTGCGCGGCGGCATAACCGCTCTGGACGGGGTGCTGCCCATGATTTTTGCCGGAATGAAGCCGCGGGTGGCGGATATCATTGCGATGGGTCATGGCGGATTCTGTCTGGAAAAGTATGCATTCTGATCATGGCGCGGCACTGTTCCGGCCGACAGCGTGTTTAGTCGTAGGACCATAACGGGAAAGGTATTGCTGATCATGACACACCAATTGATGGATCTGCCGGTGGTCGGGGAATTGAAATTGCTGGATGATATCGCAGAGGGCTACAAAGCCTATCAGGTTCTGGCCCATGCCGTGGATCTGGGGCTGTTTGAATGGCTGGAGGGAAACCCTGATTCGACCAGGGAGGATATCGGCGCGGCCATGAATATCAACGGCATGTTTATGCGCAGCTATCTGCAGGCGCTGGTGGACATGGGACTGCTGTGCCATGGTGATGAGCGGTATCGCAACTCGGCTGCCGCGTCGGCCATGCTGGTCCGTTCGAGCCCTATGCGTCAAACCGAATGGTTCAGAAGCATTGCCGCGCCACGGTCCAGTTGGGCCCGGCTGGGCGACACCCTCAAGCGAGACCGGCCAGCGTCCGGCACATCCCGGTCCGGTCCGGACCGGGACTTCCTGCAGGCTCTCGCTCAACGCTCCCTGCGCGGGGAACTGCAGGCCGTCACGCGCGCGGTCCGGGGATGGGAGGGGTTCGACGGATCCCGGCGACTGCTCGATCTCGGCGGTGGCCACGGGCTTTACGCCATTGCGCTGTGTCAGGCCCAACCGCAATTGACCGCCACGGTGTTCGATCAGCCCCATGTTACGAATTTTACGCAGGAATATATTGAAGCCTACCAGCTGGCCGATCGGGTCGATGTCGCAAACGGGGATGTATCCGTCGATGATTTCGGCTCGGGGTATGACATCGTGCTGATTTCCCACTTGTTGTACAAGTTTCGCAAGGATCTGCCAGCAATTTTCCGGCGGGTTTGGCAAGCGCTCAATCCCGGCGGGCTGCTGGTGTCGAACCACTGGTTCTGCGCTCCCGGTTGCGGCATGCCCGCGGGCGGTCTCGTCGAATTGGATAAAAGCCTGCGGAGTTTCGGTCATCCGCTCTGTTATCCGGAGGCGTTTAATGCGGCGCTTGATGCCTGTGGCTTCGTCCTTAAGAACGAACTTGCGGTACCCGGCATGTCGGGTGAAACAACGCTTCACCTGGCGGCAAAGCGTTAGCTGGTATCCATCCGGGAACTCCGGATGGATGCCGCGTGGTTTTCATATAGGGAACGAGCAATTTTTCGTTGTAGCAAGGAAATCAAGGGATTGCGCGGAGGCGTACATCGGTACGCCACACAAGCAAGCCTGCAGATTGACGCCGCCACGGCGGAAAAGGGCCGTTTCCGGATGAAAACTAGCCGAGTTCGCCGGTCTGGTGGTTGTCGTAGCCGGGCAGGCCGGAAAGCTGTTTCTGGTAGGCGGGGGATTGGATGACTTCGACCATGGCTCGCAGCCGCGGATCGTCCATCAAAGTCTTGAGAAAGCACAGGTCATAGGGTTCCATGCGCACCGAAAGAAAGTCGATCCCTTCTTCTTCGCAGACCAGGCGCACCGAAACGCCAGCCTGAGCAAAACCGTTGCGGATGCTCTGGGCAACGGTGCGATGGTCGCGGGCAAGGTATTGGGGCACGAGCAGTCCATGGGACAATTCGTCGAGAACCTGGCGCGCCCCGGAGCCCTGCTCCCGGCCGATCCATCTGAGGTTGGCCTTCATGAGCGACTCGATATCCTGGCCGGCGAGGCCGGGGGCAAGTGCCAGGCCTTCCTCCCAGTTGGCCACCCGGATCAGGCAGAAATCCTCTCCCAGGATTTTAGCGGCAGTCTCGCGGTTTTCCTCGGGTGTGGCGGCGTTGGCCAGGTGAATGCCCGCCGCATGGACCAGGCCGGCGGCCAGCAGCTCCACGGCGGTACGACTGGAACGGGGCAGCACCAGCATGCGGAAGGGCGTCTGGCGCGCATATTCGCCTGCCAAAAGGCCTACCGCCGGATCACAGCAGGCAACTACCAGGGTGCGAACCGGATCCGCAAAGGGGTGGTCGTGAAATTCTCCATCGCGCCATACGCCATCATGGGGCAGAATCCCGAGAGGACTTGATTCCACCGGATAGATGAGTTGGCGTGACCCGATCATGGCCCGCCAGTAGCGGCAGGGATCCTGGGGCGGGGGCCAGGCCCATTGCGCGGACTCCTGGCCGCTGAGCACGAACAAATCCTCCACCCGGCAGTTGAACGCCGTGGCCAGCGCCAGCGCGGCGGCCGTGGACGGAATGAGGCGTCCGGCCTCGATAGCGCTGATGCCGGTGCGCGAGAGTCCGGCCCGGTCAGCCAGTTCCTGTTGCGACCAGCCCCGCTCTTCCCGGGTTTTGCGGATCGTGTTATGCAGTACCAAATTTTCTTTTGACATTATTATGTACCATATGACATTATCCTGCCATATCAAGGGTGGATGAGAAAAGTTCCCGTTCGGGCAACATAACTTAACCTCCCCGGTAAATCAACCTGGACCACTCTTTTCGCGCTTATTTCGTTCTCTGTCGGCGATGGACTCAGCGTAACCCGCATGACTTTATGCGCCGCGTATTGGCCATGCGCTCATTTCGTCCTCCGTTGCCAGCAGGTGCGATGAATTGGCGCATTTCCCCTCCGATACCGACGACTTGGCGTGGTCTTTCTTGTTCGGTGCGCATGCCGCCGGAATGTCCTGTGTCCGGTTCGGCGCGTTCTTACTGCGTTGGCCGCCGCGTTTTCCGATGGCGTGGCCGTAAAAACAGGACGCAAATGACATGATCGTGTCATTCGGATGCAACTGCAAACCTTTTTGATCCGGCAGCGGGGAGATATGGATATACGAAGCATCGACTGGAACGAAATCTGGAAGCAGCACAACCCTGAAGGTCGTGACGAGGAGCGAACCCGAATCTATTGGGACAACCGGGCGTCATCGTTTGCCACGGGCGTTGAAGACGATTTTTATGTCAACCAGTTTTTAACGTTGATTGATCCCTGTCCCGAGTGGAGGGTGCTGGATGTCGGCTGTGCTTCGGGGACCCTCGCCATTCCGTTGGCCGGGCGGGTGCGGCAGGTTACGGGAGTGGATATTTCCGGGGCGATGCTCGATGGTCTGCGGGCTGGTTGTGAGAAAGGTGGCATCGGCAATGTCAAAACGGTTTGCGCATCCTGGACGGACGACTGGCGGGCGCTGGCTATCGAGCCTCACGATCTGGTCATCGCCTCGCGTTCCCTGATTGTGGCCGACCTGCGCCAGGCGATTGCAAAGCTCGACCGGTTCGCGCTGCGCCGCGTTTGCATTTCAACCCCGGTCGGCGACGGACCGCAGGACCCCGCCATGCTCGGAGCCGTGGGGCGCCGCCGCCGTGGTGGCGCGGATTACATCTATGTTTACAATCTGCTTTACCAGATGGGGCTGCAGGCCAATCTGCAATTTCTGACCTCCCGGGGACAAAGGACCTATCCGGACAAGGAGACGCTGTTTTTGAGAATGCGGGACAAGGTCGGAGAAATGCTGCCCCAGGAAGAAAAAGCCTTGCGCGACTATATCGACCACTCCTTTGTTCTGCGGGAGGGGCGCTGGCAGCGTCGTGAGCCGCGCAGCATCCGCTGGGCCGTCATGTGGTGGGATAAGGACTGAGCCAACATGATTTGTTTAAATGTGCTGTTTTTGCAGGAGGTCAGCGGACATGTTCATTTTTGCAGGAATGACTAAATCGAATCGCCCGGTGATCTGGTCTTTGGGCCTGGTGCTGCTGTTTTTCCCAATCCCCGAGTCGGTAGCGGTCGAAGTTGCCGCCAGTGGTGTGTTTGCGTTGGGCGAGATCGAGGTTGTTGCCCATGAAGAGCAAGGCGCCGCGAGTCTGCTGACCGAGCGGGTTTCCGAAGAGACCCTGCGCAACTTCAATCGCGACGATGTTGCCGAAGCTCTGGACATGTTGCCGGGGGTTCATTTGAGCAAAGTCGGGGGACGTAATGAAAGCACCGTATATGTCCGGGGATTCGACCTTCGGCACGTGCCTTTGTATTTGGACGGCATCCCCATCTATGTGCCCTATGACGGCTATCCTGATCTGCGCCGTTTCACCACTTTTGATCTGTCACAGATCGTGCTTTCCAAAGGTTTTGCCTCGGTGTTGTACGGTCCCAATACCATGGGCGGTGCCATCAACCTCGTATCCAAGCGGCCGGAAACGGCTTTCGAGGGGAATTGCGGGGCCGGGTATGCCTCCGGAGACAGCTACCAGGCCTATTTCAATCTTGGCACCAATCAGGATTGGTGGTACCTGCAGACCGGGGCGTCCTGGTACAACACTGACTACTTTCGCCTTTCAGATGATTTTCGGAAGACGGCCAACGAAGATGGAGGCCGGCGCGAGAACTCCTATGCAAGGGACCGCAAAATCAATATCAAGGTCGGACTGACGCCACGCGGCGATGACGAGTACGCTTTCAGCTACATCTATCAGCACGGCGTCAAGGGGACGCCTCCGTACGCCGGAAGCGCTTCTTCGGAGCGCATAAAGTACTGGCGATGGCCCTACTGGGAGAAGGAAAGTTATTATATCAATACCCGCACCGGCCTGGGCGAGGCATCCTATGTGAAGACGCGTCTTTACTATGATCGCTACATGAACTCCCTGTTCAGCTACGATAATGCTGAATATGACACCATCTCCCGGCCTTATGCTTTTCGCAGCAATTACGATGATCATACCTACGGCGGCTCCTTAGAGGTCGGCACAAAACTGCTGCCGCGCAACGAAATGAAGGTGGCGTTTCACTACAAGCGCGATGTGCACAGAGAGCACAACCGGCCCAATCCTTACCAGCGCTTCGCGGACGAGATCTATTCCGTCGGAGCCGAGGACACCATAACCCTGACGGATAACCTGAAGGTGGTTGCCGGTCTGAGTTACGACGCTACCAGGACCCTTGATGCCCAGGATTTTATCAGCGGCGAACTGGTCGATTTTCCCAAGGGTGAAAGCGACGCCTGGAATCCCCAGATCGGGCTGTTCTACGAGCTGACCGATACCGCGGTCCTGTATGCCACCGTCGCGCATAAAACCCGCCTCGCGACCATCAAGGACAAGTATTCCTACCGGCTGGGTACGGCCATTCCCAACCCCGACCTGAAACCGGAGAAGGCGATCAATTACCAGATCGGCTATCGGAATCGTTTGTGGGATCGGTTGTCCTTCAACGCGGCTCTCTTTTATAGCGACATCGAGGATTTCATTCTGCAGGCCACCATTCAGGATCCCGACGATCCGACCGCAACCATCGGCCAGAATCAGAATGTCGGCAAGGTGGAGCAGTATGGCCTGGAGCTGGGGATTGAGGGCAATCTGAGCGACAGCCTGGAAGCCGGCATAAACTACACCCTCATGGACAGGAACAACCGGGACAACGATGACAAGCTGACCGGCACGCCCAATCACAAGCTGTTCACCTATGTCCGGTATCGCCCCCGGACATGGCTCAGCCTGCAGGCGGATCTTATCTACCATTCCAATTCCTTCAGTTCTTCCGACGGTGTGCGGATCGCCGGCGAGTTTGCGGTGGCCAACGTCAAGGCTGTGTTCGAACCGCTTCCAGGAGTGACTTTCGACGCCGGCATCAACAACCTCTTCGATACCAATTATGCCTACGATGAGGGGTATCCGGAGCCCGGCATCAATTATTTCGGAAATGTTGCGTACCGATTTTAAAGCTGACACAGCAGTTGGAGCACTGCCGGAGGAGGCAAGGATATGGCAGGATACCTGACCAACAGTATGGGTCGCGCCCTGTGGTGCATGATGCTCGTCACCCTGATCGCGACAGGTGCCGGGGCACGGGAAATCGTGGACATGACGGGGCGCAGGATCGATGTGCCGGAGCCCCTGCAGCGGGTCTATGTCGCTTCGCCGCCGGAGAGTTACCTGGCCTGCGCCATCGATCCATCCCTGCTGGTCGGTCTGACCTTGCCGCTGCCCCAGCGCTATCGCCGTTACCTGCCAGAAGCGATGACAGGGTTGCCGGTGGTTGGCGGGTTTTTCGGGGTGGGGAATGCCCCCAACCTCGAGGCGCTCGTCAAAACCCGGCCACAGCTGGTGATCTGCTGGCAGAAGACGGCCGTCAGTGAGCGCTTTGACAAGTTCCTGCGGCAATTCGGGATTCCCGTTGCCCACATGACGTTGCAGCGCCTGCAGGACTACCCGCGCGATATCCGCGGCATGGGGCGGATACTGGGGCGTCCGCAAAGGGCTGAACAGCTTGCTGCCTATGCCGAAAAAACCCTGGGGGAGATTTTGCCGAGAGTGGCGTCCATGCCGGCCTCGGAGCGGGTGCGCGTCTACTATGCCGAAGGGGCCGACGGTCTCAGCACCGACGGCCGGGGCACCTGGCACGCCGAACTGATCGACCTGGCCGGTGGACTCAATGTTCATAAGGGGGAAAAAGACGACCTTTTCGGCATGGAGAAAATATCCCTTGAGCAGGTTCTTCTTTACCGGCCGGAAGTGATTCTGGTGCATGACCCCGTCTTTTTCAGGAAAATCTTTTTATCGCCCAGGTGGCGCAACGTGCCGGCTGTAAAAAACCGGCGGGTCTACCTGATCCCCCGGATTCCGTTCAACTGGTTTGACCGGCCCCCTTCCTTCATGCGTCTGCTGGGGCTCCAGTGGGTTGCGCAGGTTCTCTACCCGCGGCATTTCAATATCGATATGCCGCGGGAAATGCGGGAATTCTACCGGTTGTTTCTGCGGGTCCATCTCTCTGACGAGGATATCCGGCTCATTCTTGAAAGCAGGGAGGTTCCAGAGCATGGATAAAGCTGCCATAGCCGACCGACCGGTCTCACCGTCACTGAATCGTCTGTGGCTGCCAGGAGCGCTTTGCCTGCTGCTGCTGGGGTTGGTGACCGTTTCGCTGAGTCTCGGCAAATATCCGGTTTCGGTTTATGAAATTCTGCTTTTTTTCCGTCAGCAGGTGACGGGAGCAGCGGCCCTCGGCCCTGAGCGGTACGACCTGCTGCGCAATATTCTGTGGGAGATTCGCGCCCCCCGTATTGCGGCGGCGGTGCTCATCGGCGCCGCGCTTTCGACATCCGGCGCGGCTTTTCAGTCCATGTTCATCAATCCTCTGGTGTCTCCGGGCTTGCTCGGCGTGCTGCCCGGCGCCTCGTTCGGCGCGGCACTC
>NZ_JBFWJQ010000013.1:34539-36682 GCF_050253115.1 Syntrophotalea sp. | reverse complement strand
TACTTGTATTGCGTTATTCAAGTTGCTATACAGCGAGAACTGGGAGATTTTTTGCGAGGGCTTGCGGTCGCTCCACCTCCCCGGGGCGGCCGCAGGTTTGCTTCCATTCTTCCACACTCATGACTTATTCAATGCTATGACGATCTGAATTCTCTCCCTTGGCTGTTAGACACCGTTGGATTTGGCATTATCGATGCTTATCGTTATGTATTGACCGTGACAACCAAAAATTAACTCCCAGGGATTTGTCGCTTGGCGCGGAGCCAGCGTTCCTCGGGATATTTCCATGTGCTGCATTTCGACTGAAAAGCGTTTGAAGCATTTTCAGCATCTTACAAGGAGGAGTTATGAGAAAAAGTCGAGTCTGGATGGCGGCTTGGGTGCTATCCGTCTGCCTGATGCCGCTTTTCCCGGCGGCGGCGGAAACGGTCGCCAGCGATGAGGTGTTTACTCTCGGTGAGGTTATTGTCAGCGGCGAGGAGCAGGTCGTCAACCTGGCGACGACGGTCACCGAAGTCACCGCGGAGGACATCAAGCAGCGCGGTGCGCAGACCGTGGCCGAGGCCCTTGAGCAGCTGCCGGGCGTGGATGTGCAAAAAGGGGGTAAATCGCAGAACTACGTGAGCATCCGCGGCTTTGACCAGAGCGACGTCAAGGTGCTGGTCGACGGCGTGCCGGTTCATGAACAGTACTACCGGACCCTCGACCTCGACCAGATTCCCGTCGATTCAATCGCTAAAATAACGGTCACCAAAGGTGCGTCCTCGGTGCTGTACGGTTCCAATACCATGGGCGGGGTTATCAACATCATCACCAAAAAAGCGGGCGCCAAGCCAAGTGCGACCGTTTCCGGGGCCTGGGGCGATTACGGAACGGAGCGTTACAGTGCCAGCGTCAGCGGGCCGGCCGGCAAGTTCAACTACTGGTTGGGCTATACCTACCGCCATTCCAACGGCTGGCGCCTGTCCGATGATTACGACGAGGACTACTGGGCGGCTCAATACAGCACCTACACCAAGGATGACGGCGGCCTGCGGGACGACAGCGGCTATCTCCAGCATACCTTCAACACCAAGTTCGGCTTTGAGCCGAACAATGATACCAAGCTGTACCTCACCTTCGATTACCACGACAACGAAAAAGGCATCCCTTCCGACGGCTGGTATTTTGACGAGTGGCGCCAATGGCAGATCAGCCTGGTCGGCGAACACCGCTTCAATGACATGCTGCGCGTCAAGGCGCGCGGCTTTTACGTCGATCACAAGGACACCCTGCTGGAAACGGAGTGGGATGACCGTGATTGGTTTTATAAATCCAGCTATGACGGCTACTCCGTTGGTGGCGAGCTGCAGGCCTTCATGGATTTCGGCAAGTGGAGCTTTCTCAAAGTCGGCGTGAGCTATCTGAGGGACAATACCAAACAGGAGGAGATTCTGGCGCCGGGTGGCTCCTGGGAAGATGCCGGTGAATACGAGTCCGACACCTACTCCTTCGGTGTGGAGGATGAAATCAGGGTCAGCGACTGGCTGGCATTCACGGTCGGCGCCAGCTACGACTATTTCGATCCCCGCAAGGCCAGCGGCCAGCCGGTACCTGACAGCGTCGACGCCTTCAACCCGCAGCTTGGCGTAATCGTCAACCTTACCGACAGCACCATGCTGCACGGCTCGGTCGGCAAAAAGATCCGTTTCCCGCATCTCAAGGAACTTTTCAGTGAATCCGTCGGCGGCAATCCGGATCTCGATCCCCAGGAAACCATCGCCTATGAAGTTGGCGTAAGTCATGCCTTCAACGATGCGGTCAGCGGCTCGGTGGCTTTTTTCTATAACGACATCAAGGACCTGATCGTGCGGGATTACCTGGCCGGGTATGACGACAGGGTCTACTACAACGTCGGCAAGGCCAACATCCTGGGCGTGGAATTCTCTCTGGGCGCCGATATCACCGAGCGCTTCTGGGTTGGGGTCAACTATACTTATCTCAATACCGAAGACGAAGAGCTGGATCGCGAACTGGCCGAACGCGCCCGTCACCGCGCCAACCTCGACATGCGTTACCGCTTCCCCTTCGGCCTGGCGGTCTCGACGCAGCTGTCCTATGTAAATCGCTACTACTATGAGAAAGAGGTCGCCCGCAGGACCTA